>CAMNOK010000048.1 GCA_946546825.1 uncultured bacterium | reverse complement strand
TCTTAGAAATATTCTGACAACGGCTTTTTTCGATCTGGGAAAGTCAAAAGGCAACTCACATTCCTTTTTGTACCAGTCTCCATCTTTCCTCTTCCCGCAAGGGAACGGGAGAAGCCCTTTTAAAAAGTATCTCTTTAAGAAAAGAAGTGCATCTTGTCTTTTCCAGAACAGCCTAAAAGTGGAAAAACGATGCCCGGGGAACCGCCATGCCAAGAGTGACAAAAGCCTTAAAAATCCTATGTTTCTGCATCATGAAGTCGGATGAGACTATAGGAGCATTCCTTTCTTCTGACAAAGTCAGTCCTTTTTGCCCCCAAAGTGTAACACTTTAAGTCCTAAAGTGTGACATTTTACTTCCAAAAGGAATTGAGTTTAGCCCTTAAAAGGGCACATTTCAGGGGGAAAAGTGTAACCTTTTGGAAATAAAGGAATTTTGGTCGATGCTCATAACTTCCAAATTCTGGGCCGCCGACCGAATTTTTCATTCCGTGGCCCAAAATTCTTTCAAAACTTGAAATTATATTGACAAAAACTTTAAGACATAAAAAAAGGGTCAGCGCTCTGACCCAACCTTTTGTTAACCTTAAATCTAATACCATGAAAAACACGATGCAAATGTAAGCAAAATCCCCGTAAAAGTTTTAATCTAAAAGAAGAAAGTGTATCAAAGACACACTTTCTTGATTTAAATCAATTTTTAAAATAAGAATTGATAATTCATGTTCAGTCTTTCGACTCAAAGATATATTCATGCGGGCCACGAGTATCATTCTCATAAATCGTTCCGTCTGGCATGCTGATTGATGCTACAAAGACACCATGCTAACCAGGTGCCATGTGGATGTTGTAAACATGTCCCACACCTTTATAGAGGATGGTGACTTTACAATTTCCAGACTCAGTTGCCGAGTTTACAAGAGATTTGCCATAGTAGTCTATTTCAATACGATTGCAAATAGAAAAGTCATTTTTTTAAAATTTTATTACCCAAACTGCACCAGGCCTTTCTGTTTCTTACCATCCATCATAATCTTGAGTGGCTTTTCGAAACGCACATGGCGCACATATTTTGTTTCTTCCACGGCTTCCATCTGGTCAAGCACTTCCTTGCGGAACAGGTCTCCTCCTTCACCGCCAATTTCTCCAATGGTAAAGTAACCAACACCGAAAGAAGTCAGATTCTGGAAGAAGTGAGTGCCCTGTGACGGATCGACATGATAATTTTTCAACGCCACCTCTACAATGACACGAGCTGCGGAGATGTGGGGCCACTTCACGGGAACGCCCAGCCACGGGTCACTGGACCCCCAGCGGCCAGGACCACAGAGAACATACCCTTTTCCGTCGGCCAGGAACTTCCGGTTGATACGCTCAACATCGTCGGCCACATAGTGATTATTGGCAGCACTGTAGTTGTCATCAGTCTTTACATAGACCACGTCATAGACTTCTTCACTCACACCGTGGCCCAGAGAGTTCATGGATCTGAGCAGGCACTGTTCGTCGGGCACAGCCATGACATCTTCGTCCAGCACCTGCTTGGCATCGACGATGGGACGAATCTGAAGAAGATAGAACTCACCCGTCCGGTTTTCATTCAAGTTACAAGCAAATTCTATCTCCACCGGTCGTTTCATGGCGTCAGCACCTTTCTTCATGGAGAGCTGGAGCAGCTCTGGAAGCGGGAACACCCCTTGCTGCAACACACCGCTGAAGGTGATGACACGTCGTCCGTTGTCATAGATGCCATCACGAATCACCTGGTCATAGGGATCATAAGTGGAAGCAATATAAGCCAACGGAGAATGGCCCTTTACGGAGCGGTCCTGGTCAGCATCCTTCACCTTGAGTTTCAAGATATTAAATCCATCATCGACTTTGAAGTCTGCTCCTACACGTTCTGTGTCCAAGGCATAAAACCTGGTCTGCGTCTCACGCAGGGCGGTTTCCATCTCACTGGTCTGCAACACCTGGTGAGGATGGTAGGGCGACACGCGCAGGGCCTGTCCGCCATCAACAATATATTTCCCCAGTCCGAGGGCTAACGAGGCAATGCCGTCTTCAGCCTTCTCGTCACCAATGGGATAGTAGTTCAGCGAGCGCAAGACACCGCTGAAGTTCGGATAGTAATGGGTTCCATACTGCTTGCCCACCACCTCTTGGAGGATGACAGCCATCTTCTCTTGGTCAATGACATTCGACGTGGCAGTCATATAAGCCTTCGAATCACGGTAATAGACCGAGGCATAGACACTCTTGATGGCGGCAGCCAGCATCTGAAGCATGGCATATTTATCCTCGAGCCATGGTATCATATAGGTGGAATAGATTCCGGCAAACGGCTGATAGTGTGCATCCTCCAGCAGTGAGGAGGAACGAATGGCAATCGGAGCATGGGTTGCTTCAAAGAAGGTGAAGAAGTCAGCAACGAGATGGTCGGGCAACTGTGCATGGAGAAAATGTTGCAAGATCTCTTCATCAGAAGCATCACTCAAAGCTATGGGGTAGAGATTATTCTGCTCCATAAACTGGTCAAAGAGATCAGTACAGAGCACCACTGTCTTCGGAATTTGCACACTGACACCAGGGAACTGGCTAAACTCCGGACTACGTTTGATAACACTGTCCAAGAATGCCAGACCACGCCCCTTGCCTCCAAGTGAACCATCGCCAATGCGGGCGAAATGGGAGAAGCGGTCGAACTTTCCGCGGTCGAAGACTGCTACGACACCGATATTCTTCATGTGGCGATACTGCACGATGGCATCGAAGATAATCTGACGATGGGCATCCACGTCCTGCAGCTTATGCCATGTCACTTGTTTCAAGAAAGCGGAGACAGGAAAAATGGCACGCGCCGTAAGCCAACGACTCATGTGGTTGCGCGAAATATGATAGAGCATGGAATCGCGCGGTATCTTAAAGATGTTGTCCTGCAGCTCCTTCAAATTGTGGATGCGCATGATTTCCTCACCTGGTTCTGGACGACGCCGACCGACGGCAGTTGTACTCGGCGGACGACGGAAAACGAAGTCTCCAAAGCCCATGTGTTCCTCCAAGAGATGACGCAGGTCGAGGCTCATCTTCTTGGAGTTCTTATCGACAAAATGGAAACCTTCAGCCTCTGCCTTCTCACGGTTCTCCCCTTCTGCACTCTCCATAATGAGGGGCACAAACTCGTCATGTTCCCTAATAGCGCGCAAGAGTTTCAAACCTGCTTCCGGGTCTTTCTCCGTCACGAGCGGCGACTCCTTAGGAACAGCCGTCATTGGAAAACGGGCATCACTGATAACACCCAAGACATTATCTGAGTAACGCGAATAGATGCTCCAAGCCTCCTCATAGTTGCGTGCCAGCACCACCTTGGGACGTCCGCGCATACGCAAAGTGGCAGCATGACGGTTCAAGGCTTCCGTAGAGAACCGCTGGCTCTGCAACAGCAGATAACTATAAAGATTTGGCAGTATGCTGGAGTAAAAGCGAATGGAGTCTTCCACCAACATGATGAGCTGCACGCCCGCTTCCTCGATATCATGCTCAAGATTCATGCTGTCCTCTATCAGCTTAATGATGGAAAGAATCAGGTTGGTGTTTCCCAACCAACAGAAGACGTAGTCGAAGATGGAGAGATCTTCATCTTGCATGCGGCGGGTGATACCATGGGAGAAAGGCGTCAACACGACACATCTCACCTTCGGACGTTCTGCCTTGATGGCACGAGCCACGGAAAAGGCATCGTTGTCGGCATTACCCGGCATACAGATAACCAGGTCGATATGAGTGGTTCGCATGACCTCTTCAGCCTCCTCGATGGTGCTTACCTGTGTAAATGTCGGCGGATAGCGAAGACCGAGCTCCATATACTCGTTGTAGATTTTTTCTTCCACACGGCCATCGTCTTCCAACATAAAAGCATCATACGGATTGGCCACAATCAGCACATTGTAGATGCGACGAGTCATCAAGTTTACGAAGGTAACGTCCTTCAGTAAAAACTTATTCCACTCCTGAGGTATATTTGTCTCCATGGCACAAAGATAAACATTTTTTTTGTAAACTCACAATTTTTTATTTACTTTGCACAGGAAAACGAACGACCATGGCCCATGGCATTAGTCCCATGAAGCCACAAGTCTTATGAGCCTCAAAAAGTAAAAAGATGAAAAAAGAACTCAAACGAGCCACACTCTGCGTGCAGGGCGGTTGGCAGCCCAAGAACGGAGAGCCCCGGCAGGTGCCCATTTACCAGAGTACCACTTTCAAGTATGACAATAGCGAAGAGATGGCCATGCTCTTTGACCTGAAGAAGGAAGGCTATTTCTATACCCGCCTTCAAAACCCCACCAACGATGCTGTGGCAGCAAAGATAGCAGCCCTGGAAGGCGGTGTTGGCTGTGTACTGACATCCTCCGGACAGGCTGCCAACTTCTATGCAGTGTTCAACATCTGTGAGGCAGGTGACCACCTGGTAACCTCTAACGAAATTTATGGGGGCACCTTCAACCTCTTCGGTGTCACACTCAAGAAACTGGGCATCGAGTGTACCTTTGTCAACCAAGACGCCTCAGAGGAAGAGATCCAGGCTGCATTCCGTCCCAACACCAAGGCCATGTTCGGTGAGACCATATCCAACCCTGGCTGCAAAGTTCTTGACATCGAGAAGTTTGCCCGCATCGCCCATCGCAACGGTGTTCCACTTATTGTTGACAACACCTTTGCCACGCCTATCAACTGCCGCCCGTTTGAATGGGGAGCCGACATCGTCACCCACTCCACCACGAAATACATGGACGGCCATGCCACACAAGTAGGCGGTGCAGTCATTGACAGCGGAAACTTCAACTGGGAGGTTGTCACCCATGCCAACACTCCCAAGTTCCCTGGTCTCACCACGCCCGACGAGTCATACCACGGACTGACCTACACAAAAGCCTTCGGAAAGCTGGCCTATACAACTAAACTTACGGCCCAGCTCATGCGTGACCTGGGCTCCATCCCATCACCTCAGAATGCTTTCCTTCTGAACCTGGGACTGGAAACCCTTCATCTGCGCATGCCGCGCCATTGCGAAAATGCCCTTACCATTGCCCGCTTCCTGCACGACCACCCGAAAGTGGCATGGGTACACTATAGCGGACTGGAGGACGATCCTCACCACGAGCGAGCCATGAAATACCTACCCAACGGCTCGTGCGGCGTACTCGCTTTCGGACTGAAAGGCTCACGCGAAACGGCCATCCAGTGGATGGATTCTCTAAATCTCATCAACATCGTAACCCATGTAGCAGATGCCAAGACCTGCGTCCTGCACCCTGCCAGCCACACACACCGGCAACTCAGCGACGAGCAGTTGCGCGAAGCGGGGGTAGCTCCTGACCTCATCCGCCTCTCTGTGGGCATAGAAGATGTTGAAGACTTGCTTGACGACATCCGACAGGCATTGGACAAAATCTAACAAAAAGAATGATAATAGAGAAGGGGGGATGATGAAAAAATCCCCCTTTTTTTTGGCCGTTTCAACGAAAAAGACTATTTTTGCCATGTCTTAATTGACAAACAACCTATAACCTAAATTCAATATCATAACTACTATGCAAGTAGAGAAAATCATGCAAGACCTGGAACACAGACACCCAGGCGAACCTGAATACCTTCAGGCTGTCAGAGAAGTATTACTCTCTATTGAAGAAATCTACAACCAGCATCCCGAATTTGAACGTGCCAAACTGATCGAGCGTATGGTTGAACCCGAACGAATCATCACGTTCCGCGTACCTTGGACTGACGACAAGGGAGAAGTGCATGTGAACATTGGCTACCGAGTACAGTTCAACAGTGCCATTGGTCCCTATAAAGGAGGACTACGTTTCCACCCATCAGTGAACCTCAGCATCCTGAAGTTCCTCGGCTTTGAGCAGACCTTCAAAAACGCTCTGACCACACTGCCCATGGGAGGCGGCAAGGGCGGCTCCGACTTCTCCATCCGTGGGCGCTCCGATGCCGAGGTCATGCGCTTCTGTCAGGCCTTCATGACTGAACTATACCGCCATATCGGACCCGATGAAGACGTGCCAGCCGGAGATATCGGCGTTGGAGGTCGGGAGATTGGCTATCTCTTCGGAATGTATAAAAAACTGAAACATCAATTCCAGGGAGTACTGACAGGTAAGGGATTAGAGTATGGCGGCTCACGCATCCGTCCGGAAGCAACAGGTTTCGGCGCCCTCTACTTCGTCAACCAGATGTTGCAAACCCATGGCCATGACATCAAGGGTAAGACAGTGGCTCTCTCCGGCTTCGGCAACGTGGCATGGGGTGCAGCCAAGAAGGCCACCGAACTGGGTGCAAAGGTCATCACCATCAGTGGACCCGACGGTTACATCTACGATCCTGCCGGTCTGGATCAAAGGAAAATTGAATACATGTTGGAATTGCGAGCCAGCGGTAACGATGTATGTCAACCTTATGCCGAGGAGTTTCCCGGCTCAGAGTTCTTCCCCGGTCGCAAGCCCTGGGAGCGCAAGGCCGACATCTACTTGCCCTGTGCCACTCAAAACGAGCTCAACAGCGAGGATGCCGAACACATTTTGTCCAACCATCCAATCTGTGTGGCAGAGGTGAGCAACATGGGCTGTACGGCAGAAGCTGCCGAAAAGTTTGTTGCGACAAAGACCCTCTTTGCACCAGGAAAGGCGGTGAATGCCGGTGGCGTTGCTACCAGCGGATTGGAAATGACACAGAACTCCATGCGCCTGTTGTGGAGTGAGAAAGAAGTGGACGAGAAACTGCACTACATCATGCACTCCATTCACGAGCAGTGCGTGAAATATGGCAAGCAAACCGACGGCTACATCAACTATGTCAAAGGTGCCAACGTAGCGGGCTTCATGAAAGTTGCCAACGCCATGATGGCACAAGGCATCGTATAAACAGTTTTTCAAATTACATTCGTTTCATATTAAATGCCGCCCCATAAGACCAATAAGAATAGTAAGGACTGTATAAAGTGCAGAAAAAGTCTTTCCCCCCTTTCCTCTTTTCAAAGGAATTGGGAAAGACTTTTCCTGTCTCTTGTCTTCTTACTCTTATTATCTCTTTCAGACCTGTCACCAACAACTTTTGCCCAAGCCCAGCGAGGCAAAGCCACGTTCTACTCTAAACGAGCAACAGGTTCGCGCGCTGCAAATGGTGAACGAATACACCACGATAGCATGACCTGCGCCCATCGCACCTATCCCTTCGGAACAATGCTGCGAGTGAAGAATCCCGCCAATGGCAAAGTGGTCGTGGTAAGAGTTACCGACCGTGGACCCTTCGTCCGCGGCCGAATTATAGATTTGTCGTGGCGTGCTGCCAGTGAATTAGGAATCATAGCACAAGGTGTAGCCATGGTTGAAGTTACCCCTGAAGAGGAAATTATCCCATTCCGGCCAAAAGACCATTTCAAGCAAATGGCTGATGACTTTGAATTTACCGGTATCAGCTACACCTTTATCGATGAAATCCAACGAAAGCATGAAGAACTAAAACAGAAAAAGACCAAGCCACTTAATGTTTCCGCACATCAACGGTAAATTCAACAGGCTTCACCAGAAGCTGACCATTCTGTCGGACAATGGTCTGCAAACAGGCAGAACCGTCTTTTCCACGATGATCTACCTTCACCGTCGCTGTGTAACGCACACCACGATGAGGAGCCACCAGCTCTACAAAAATGGGCGGAGAAACATGGACATACTTGTTTCCCGTACTTTCAACAACCAATAATTCCAGGTTGCTGACAGGCTGACTGCTGATATTATATACCTCAAAAACCACTTTCCCCTCTTCATCTCGCTGCAGAATGCCATCACCAGAATCATCAGTAAAAACGGCATGACGAACCTCCACCTTAGGTATGAAATTGGAGACTTCCACAGACTCTACACTATTATTCGCAGGCCCCAGCGTAAAATCATCAATACGGTCGTCACCACTGTTGGTATCATCGACATACACTTCCTGCTGACGAGCTTGCTGCTCCTGAGCTTTTTGTTGTTGAATACGCTCATAGTGCTCATGACGCTCCTGTCTGTCCTGACGATCAGCTATTGCACCGATGGCACCGCCGACAACGGCTCCGCCTGCCATTCCGATGAGTGTTCCCATGTCATGACCACGGGGACCATCGCTGATTCCGCCGATGGCAGACCCTAAGACAGAGCCTAAAGTAGCTCCGACATAAGCACCATCTCCAGCAGAACTGCCACAACTATTAAGAAGAAGGGACATCATAATAGTATAAAGGACTACTTTTTTCATAACCTTCAGTTTTTTGATTCTGGTGCAAAGATAAATAATAAGGTAATAATGCACAAGTATTATTTCCCTATTTCAATGGGGGAAATCCCTAAAGTCTTTAATATCCATGGGGCTATATCCGTCTGCATGATACTTTCTTTTTTGTCAGGAGTAATTCCAGCCCCATAGGCAATAAGAGTTGTGGGATCCTGTCCACTAAGGAAGCCGTGAGTGCCTCCTTTACGCTGAGCGATTACAGGTCCGACCCTATTATTGGTCATTGCCACACCAACAACTGGTTCAAGGGCTAAGACAGCGACAGGGTCGGCTCCTTTCTCCAAAAGTTCTGTCTTTTCTACAACACGGAATAGTCTCCGCTCTTCCTGTGGTAAAGAGTCTAACAACCTGCGAACACGACGTAGTATCTTCTGGTCGCCATCATTGCGAAGATATAGGAAACATGTATTTCCTCCACAGTAGAAGCAAGCCTCCCATGGGCCACCGGGCTTCTCACTGAGTAGTCCTGCCCGTGTCAACCACACATTAGGACTGAGCAGTTGATGGTAGTCACAGAAACCATGGTCGCCGGTCAAAATGACAAGTGTGCTATCCATACGATGGGTAAGACGAAGATTTTCGATGATACTACCCACTGCATGGTCCACGCTTCCGACATCTTGTAACAATTGTTCACTCTGCGTACCTAATGCATGCTGACTATAATCCGTCGTTATTAAATGTACGGTCATCAGTCGAGGTTGATAGTGATTCATCAAATAATTTGCCATGGCAGCCGTCCGGCCATCGCGCTGCATAGAGCCTGCCTGATAGGTTATAGTATCTAAGCGTCCACACGCATTTTGTTCCAATTCATCGAGAAGGCCCAGAGGTGAACAAAAGGGTTTTATGTACTCCATCTGATCACAACTAAAGTCAAGAGACCAGAATTCAGGCACATTATAGTCAATGTAAGGACTGCCTGTCGAGGTAGGCCAAAAGAGCGAGGCCGTTTTCATTCCTGACTCATGGACTCGCTGCCAGATGGTGGGAACGGCTATGCTATCGGCATACCAATAGCTAATACGAGCAGTGTCTTTGTTCCACAAAAAGGGACGGTTGTAGAAGATACGGTGACGAGCTGGCAACTCACCGGTGACAAGGGTGGCATGAGAAGGATAGGTGGCAGAAGGTGGCACCCCGATGACACGGTTAACACGAAGGCCGTCACGACTCATCATCTTCATGAACGGAGACGGCATCATGGGGTCATCTACCATCTCACCTCTCATCCCGTCAATGGTTATCAGTATGACATACTTTGGTTCTGCTGCAAAAAGACTACAACAGATAAAAAACAAAGGGAAGAGAGACGTCCGAATCCAGGAGATTTTTTTCATTTTCATAGTGCCCTATTCAAAAGGAACGACCTCTTTGGATGCTGCGTTTTCTACGATGATACGGTTCATATTGTAAAGAATGGTCACCGTTTTATTTTCATCGTCAATGGTAAAGGCATCCATACCCTGGTCCAGTGGAATGAACGATGGAATCTGTGCTTCCGTGTATGCTGAAGCCCCTGTAGTGGCAGCAGCCTCCACTTCACAGATGGGTAGGCGAATGCCAAGGTCAGCGGGGCGGCGTCCCTCAGCAAAGAAAATCTCCTGACGCATCAAGTAGATCATTTCCAGTGCTTCATCATGAGTTGTTAGCGCAGTCACCATAGCAGGCGTAACCGAAGTACCAGAAATATAGGGTATGGTAATCAACTGAGGAGCGCGTCGGTCTATAATTAAACCTCTGCGCAGAGGATCTGAGGGGGATGCCTGGACTTGGTAAGACGGGTCACTGGGATAATGCTTATAGCCACCGTTGTAGCGGCCCTCCAACTGATCGTTGAGAGCAGTCTGAACAGGCCGCTCTGCCACCAATTGCAACAGTAAGGAAAGCTGTCTGCGCACCTCTGACAGGTCGTTCTCTGCCGCGGCAGCCTCTGCCAGGATAAGATAGTTTTCCTCTGCTTTGGCTATTGTGATAGGGCGTTGTTCTGTACTATAAGTCTCAAAATACTTCGGGTCGAGAAAGTCTAAGCGGGGTAATGGCTGGAACCAAGTCCCCCAGATAGCAGTCTGCGCACTATTGAGTACATCATTATCACCATCGAAAAGAACCTGACGGCAAAGGTCACCTGATAAGGCCAGTGCCTGCTGGGCATGTGTCTTGGCCATGACACGATCCCCCAACCGATAGGCTGCGCGTGCATAAAGCGTATGAACAAACGACTGGTCTTCTGCATCGGTAGCCAAGGCCAGCGCTTCATCAAGTACGACCATTGCAAGCCTCAGTTGTTCCGGCCATTCTGAAACCCCCACCCCATTACCAACAGGCAAAGCACGGAAGAAGTCTCCCGCTAACAAATAGGAATAAGCCTTAACAACAAGCAGGCGGAAACGGTCGCTATCGGTTGTTCTCTGGTCGAGAGCAGCCACCTTCGTCAGACCATAATCGGCCATCTCACGCATCGTGCCTACATAACGCTGAAGATTGGTCACATCTGCATCAGTATAAAGCAAGCGAGGCCGGTCAAACTCCTTACTTGAACGACTATAGTTGTTGAAATAGTTGTCAGACAGGATCTCCATGAGCTCGACATAATCGGAAATATGAAGAGCAAATTCCTTCTCCGTTCCGTTCACCCATGTCTGCATAGCATTGTCGGTGTGCAAGAAGGTATCTTCATCTACATTGGGATTGATGACATCATCGGGTTTTAACAGATCACAACCTGTTAACAAAAATAATAATAACCAAAAACTGACGTATTTTATCTTCTGCGTAATCATACCTGTTTCCTATTACTAATCACTTACCTCTTAGAAGCTTGCTTTTATCGTGAACACATATTGCCTTGGCAGACTGAAACTGGAGTAATTTAATCCTCCTGTTGCTACGGAACCCTGTGTGCGAGCTCCACTCAATACGGCCTCTGGATCCACGCTACTCTTCGTCCAGCTGAATGGATTATAGATATTGAAAGCAAACATCAATTCGCTCACCTTATACTGGGGAAGGCTGAAAGAATAGTCAACACTCAGATTACGCACCTTGACAAAGTCTGCCTTCTCGACAAAGAAATTGGTGAAGTCAAGCCACTTAGCTGCCTGCGTGCTACCAGCCAATGCCGCATCAGGGATTGCGTTGTCTTTTATACCCTTCGCAAAACGGAACTGTCGATCAAAACTATGCACATAGCTTCCGCCTTGATAATCACCAGTTAGCATAAAGTTCAATCGATGCCAGCGGGCTGAGAGCGTGAAGTTACCATAAACCGTTGGAATAGTAGATCCAAGATCTTGTTGTAACAACGTCTGGTTGATGGTTCCATCGGGGTTTAGGATTGTTTTGGTTCCACGGAGGAAACCAACAGGTTTGCCTTCCTGCACAACAGTCTGTATGGTGCGTGAAGAAAAACCGCCCACACCAAATGGAACGGTTCCACCGGTAGAAAGAACCTCATTGTCGTTTGTATTTACCGAACCTGTCACTCGAAGACCCCACTCTTTCGTGTCCAAAATATTAAGTCCCATATTCAACTCAAAACCTCTGTTTCGAATCTTTCCCACATTAGCTAAATAAGTGCTGTTCTGTCCGGAAGAAGGAAGCGTGGGAACATTGAACAATGCATCACGCGTGATCGAATAATAATAGGTAAGACCCAGAGTAAGTACGCGTTGTAAAAAGGCTCCCTGCAAACCGATCTCGAAAGAGTGTTTCTTTTCTGGTCCAAGGTCCGGGTTACCATACTTACCGAACGTGTTGGCCTGCTGACCAAGATAGGAGCTTACATTGATGGTCTTCTGGTATTCAAATGCAGGTGGATAGCTTCCTGCCACTCCATAATTGGAGATAATTTTTAAGGCGTTCACCCACCGTCTGTCAATCAGGGACTGCATCCAAGGCTCATCACTGACAATATAGGAAAGCCCAATCTTGGGGTATGCTTGCCAACCCACATTGTCACCAAAGGCTGTATTGTAGTCCATTCGTAAACCAAAGTCAAGATAGTATCGATCTTTCCATCCAAAATTGTCTTGTAGATAAAGGCCATAACTATGCAAATAGCTTAGCCATTCATCAGCCACAAGAGTACCGGCACCACTCATCACACGAGCACCATCACGCACATTTTGTCCACTGAATATACTCTGGTGATCATGGGTGTTAAAGAATTGAAAACCAGCAGTAAGGATATTGCTCACGAGTTCTTGATAACGATACTTCCATTGACCATTGAGTTCTGCTGTCACACCATAGTAGGAACGCTCATAGTTATTCACACTTCCTGCATCATTGGTACCTTCCGGCTTCTGTTGAGTGTGAATGAGGTAACGATTGGTCTCCACTACCTTATTTGCATTCTGTCTGTAATCCACTCCGATGATTCCATGGAAAGTTATGTCTTTGTACGGAATAAAAACTAACTGTTGGGATGTCTGAAAGCGTTTCACCTCCTCGTTATTGTCCTGCATGGCCTCTGCCATGTCAACAAATCTCTTCATCAAAGCATACTCATAGGGAGTGGCAGCATCAATGTTTGCAGGAAAGTTCTGTATTGAGCCGTCTGACGCTGTATAAGTAAAATTACTTGCTGCTCCGCCCTCTGCGAACCAAAGGCCCGTATAATAGCCTTGGTTTCCATTATGAGTTCTGTTGAATTCCTCATAAACAAAACCAAAGGAGTTAACATAGCGCAACATTTTATTCAGTTGCATGCTGGAACCGAAGCGCAAACCATACTTCTTTTGTTCGTTTCCATTATGAATGAGAGTTCCAGTATTCTGGCTCATGCTGGTTCCCAAAGAGTATCCCATACGCTCATTACCGCCAGAAAAGTTCAAGCTGTACCTCTGTTCAAATCCCGTCTGATGAAGCAGTTCCTTCGTTCGATGGAAATGATAGTATTTGCTGGTTGCAACATCCCAGCCAAGTTGAGCGGTGGCTGTTGCACTGAATCGTCCAGTTCCATGATTCTTCGTAAAAATCTGAATGACGCCATTTGCGGCATCAGAGCCATAGAGTGTGGTAGCTGCGCCACCAGGCACATACTCAATATGATCGATATTCTCCATGGGAATATCACCAACGGAGCCAGATGCTGCCGTCTGACCGTTTATCTGACCACCAAAGTTAAAGGCATTGAACAATGTGGTTCCTGTGTTCAGATTATCCACGCGAACACCATCAACATAAATAACAGGGGTGGAATTTGTAAAAGCCGATGACAGTCCACGGGATTTCACGATCGACGTTGTACCAGGCTGACCATTGGAAAGGGTAATCTGCACATTGGGCAATGCATTTTGCAACATCTGATCAATACGTCCCACTGGTAATTTATCCAAGTCTGCTGCCGTTAGCTTTGTAATATTAGAGGAAAGACGTCGTTTCTCCACAGCAGCACCCTGACCTGTCACAACGAGTTCATTAAGATTAGCGTCCCAATGGTATTGCGTCACTGTGTCAGCAGGGACTTTCGCTTCATTGTCATCTGATGGAACGGCATGAGCAGGTAGAAAGCAAAAGGCCCAAACCGTTATAAATACTATAAAATAGCTTACACGCATCCTGTTTCTTTTTATCTTAATATCCATGTCTGTACTTGCATGGTTCGTTACAGCTTGCAAATGTCGGTATTTCTCATGAACTACACAAACTTTTTAATAAAAAAATAGACTTTTTGCGGCATTAGCCCTTCCTCAACATACTAAAAAAGGCCCTGACTTCTCAGTCAGGACCTCCACTAGCATTATGAAGTATTAACAATTAAAGCAATTATTCTGCTTTAGCCTCTTCAGCTACAGACTCCTCTGCGGGTGTCTCCTCTGCCTTTACCTCTTCTGCGACAGCCTCTTCAGCCTTCGGAGCAGATTTACGGCTACGACGAGTTTTCCTGGCAGTTTTTGGAGTCTTGGCCATATTCTCATCAAAGTCAACGAGCTCAATGAATGCCATTTCTGCTCCATCACCCAGACGTGATCCGAGTTTGATGATGCGAGTGTATCCACCGGGACGCTCACCGACCTTCTCTGCAACAATGCTGAAAAGTTCTTTCAGGGCTTCCTTATTCTGCAGGTAGCTAAACACTACACGACGAGAGTGGGTGCTATCATCCTTTGAGCGGGTGATCAGCGGCTCTACATACTGCTTAAGTGCCTTTGCCTTGGCAAGAGTCGTAGTGATTCTTTTGTGCATAATCAGTGAAATAGCCATATTGGCAAGCATGGCATGACGATGATCTGCAGTACGACTCAGATGATTAAATTTCTTTCCGTGTCTCATTTTGTTTTTTACTCTTTGTCAAGTTTGTATTTTGTAATGTCGGTTCCAAACGA
>CAMNOK010000047.1 GCA_946546825.1 uncultured bacterium | reverse complement strand
GATTTGAACGCTCCTGAGTTTGTTGCCAACGACGCTGCCGTTACCGACGACATGAATCTCTACGCCATGTTCACTGCCAAGTCTGGCAGCACCTTCAACAAGGTGACAACTACAGAAGATTTGACCAGCGGTGACTACCTGATTGTCTATGAGCAAGAAAACATGGAGCAAGAAAACATGGCTTTCAATGGCGGTCTGGAGACTTTGGATGCTGTGAACAATACTATCCTCGTCGATATTTCTGACAATAAGATTGCTGCTACAGCTGAAACAAATGCCGCAGTCTTTACCATCGACACTGAAAATGGAACGCTGAGAAGTGCCTCTGGTTATTATATTGGAGTTAGCAGTAATGCCAATGCCCTCAAGAAGAGTGAGAATGCAGATGAGTACACAAACAGCTTCAGCATCGATGAAGACGGTAATGCTGTCATCTCTGCTGTCTTTGCGGAAAGCACCATGACGCTCAGATATAACTCTGCAAGCAATCAGAACCGCTTCCGTTTCTACAGCAATGGTAGCCAGAAGGCTATCCATCTCTACAAGAAGGTTGCTGGCGAGTCTGTCTATACGCTGGCTGTTCCAGTAGAGGCCAGCATCTCTGCTGCTAAGTATGCAACCTTCCATTCAGACAAGAACGTATATTTCAGCACCAGCGATGTAGAGGTTTACACAGCCCACTACAACGGCAGCTATGTAGAGCTCTCCGAGGTGGCCGACGGCTTGGTTCCTGCCAACACCGCAGTAGTGCTCCATAAGGATGTTGACGAGAAGACCACCGTTGAGGCTTACGAGGTTGGCAATGTCGAGGAACTGACCAACAATGGCTTGAAGATTTCCGACGGTGCCACGGCAGTGGGTAATGGCATCTATGTGTTGTCCAACAAGAGCCATGGCGTAGGCTTCTATCACTGGGCATCTGATCAGAGCCTCTCTGCTGGAAAGGTTTATATCGAGATTCCGGCCGCTGGTGAGGCACGCGAGTTTATCGGCATGGTTGCCGGTGGTTCTACCACAGGCATCAGCGAGGTGACCAGTCACGCTGCTCAGCAGTCGGGTGTCATCTACGACCTGCAGGGACGCAAGGTGGAGACACTGAAGCGTGGCCTGTATATCATCAATGGCAAGAAGGCTATCATCAAGTAATGAGGATATATATATAATAAGGTAATATGTTATTAAATCAAGAAATAGCAATGAAAAAGAAATATATAGCACCCATCATGAGGTATGGGAATATCCAAAGCGAAAGTCCGCTGCAGGTGACATCGCTGAATGTCTATGGTGATGACCAGGTATATAACGAAGACGATGTGCTGTCTCGGGAGAACAACTCCTTCCAGGTAGAGCACCGCAGCGTGTGGGAAGACTAACCATCTTCCTTGTTAAGACATTAACTTTCCAGTGGCCTCCGCCACAATAACTTCCGAAAGTTAATCAACAACCTCAAAGCAAGTCCGCCCGGCCCAACGGCCGAGCGGACTTTTTTCGTAGCAGAGAAAAATTTACTTTGCATCAACTCTGTATCCAATCCATTTCTTTTTTGCTAACAGCTTGATGTAGGCTTCGTCGTTCAATACAGCTACCCAGTTGTTGCACATAGTTTTCTTTGTAATATTTGATAAGATCGTCCTTAACCTCCCAAATATCTCCACAAAAGCCTTTTGCGTCGGGATGGTTATCAAAATTCGAAGTTTTCTTGACAAAAAGACGATCCACGATAACAGATCATCAAGCAAGAGGCATTTCAACTGATGGCTGCCCAGTTGATATTGGTCTTGCGCAATTCGCGCAAGCGCTTCCAGAGCAGCGAATATTCGGTTTTGGAGCAGGTGGGATCGGCGTCGATAATCTTCTGGGCCTCGTTGCGTGCCATCTGTACGATTTGTCCGTCGCGGGCGATGTCGGCAATCTTCAGGTCGAAAGCTATGCCGCTCTGCTGTGTTCCTTCGAGGTCGCCGGGGCCGCGGAGCTTCAGGTCGGCTTCGGCAATTTCGAAGCCGTCGTTGGTCTGGCACATGATGTCGATGCGCTTGCTGGTTTCGCTGGAGAGTTTATAGCCGGTGACGAGGATGCAGTAAGACTGGTCGGCACCGCGTCCCACACGGCCGCGAAGCTGGTGGAGCTGGGAGAGGCCGAAGCGCTGGGCGTCGAGGATGACCATGACGGAGGCGTTGGGCACGTTGACGCCAACCTCGATGACGGTGGTGGCCACGAGGATCTGGGTCTCGCCTCGGGCGAAGCGCTGCATCTCCTCCTCCTTGTCTTTGGGTTTCATCTTGCCGTGTACCTTGCTCAGCTTGAACTCCGGGAAGACGTCTTTCAGCGCCTCAAAGCCCTCCTCCAGGTTCTTCAGGTCGCTCTTCTCGCTTTCCTTGATGAGGGGGAAGACGATATACACCTGGCGGCCCTGACGTATCTGCTGGCGGATGCCGTCGTAGAGGCTCACCGTCTGGTTGTCGTATTTGTGGATGGTCTGGATGGGCTTGCGGCCTGGTGGCAGCTCGTCGATGACGCTCACGTCGAGGTCGCCATAGATGGTCATGGCCAGTGTGCGCGGTATGGGCGTTGCCGTCATGACCAGGATGTGGGGTGGGCGGGGAAGTAGATTTTCCGCAGCCTGCGGCTCTGTCGTTGAAGGCATTCCGGACTTGCTCCACAACTTGGCCCGCTGGGCTACGCCGAAGCGGTGTTGCTCGTCGATGACGGCGAGGCCGAGGCGCTTGAACTGCACGGGGTCTTCGATGAGGGCATGGGTTCCCACCACGATTTGTATGCTGCCGTCGAGGAGTCCGTCGAGCACCTCCTGGCGTCGTTTGCCTTTGACGATGCCGGTGAGCAGTTCCACGCGCAGCGGCATGTCGCGCAGGAAGTCGCGGATGGTCTGTAGGTGTTGTTCGGCCAGAATCTCCGTAGGTGCCATCATGCAGGCCTGGAAGCCGTTGTCGATGGCGATGAGCATCGACATCAGTGCCACCAGGGTCTTGCCGCTGCCCACGTCGCCTTGCAGCAGTCGGTTCATCTGTCGGCCGGAGCGCATGTCCTCACGAATCTCGTGCATGACGCGCTTCTGTGCGCCCGTGAGGGCAAAGGGAAGGTTGTTGTGGTAGAAGTTGTTGAACTGTCGGCCCACCTTTGCGAAGATGTGTCCGCCATATTTCCGGCGGTGGTCGGAGGCGTAGCGAAGGATGTTCAGCTGCACATAGAACAGTTCCTCGAACTTCAGGCGCAGGCGGGCGCGCTGCATCTCGTCGGTGTTGTGAGGGTAGTGGATGTGGCGCACGGCCTCGTCGCGTGAGCAGAGGTGCAGGGGTCCGGTGATGTAGGGTGGCAGCGTCTCGGGCAGTGGCTGGGAGAGCTTCTCCAGCAGCGACTTGATGAGTCGTTCCACGCCGCGGCTCTGCAGGCCGCTGTTCTTCATCTTGTCGGTGGTGACGTAGTAGGGCTGCATGCCCATCTCCGTGAGTTGGAGGTCGGCGGCGCGGTCGATGTCGGGGTGGGTTATCTGGAAGCGGCCGCCATAGACGGTGGGCTTGCCGAAGACGATGTAGTCTTCATTCACCTTGTATTGGTTGTAGATATATTTCGTTCCGTTGAACCATACCAGGTCGGCCACGCCGTGGCCGTCGGTGAAGTGGGCCACGATGCGCTTGCGGCGGGCTCCCATGCTGAACTCCTCGAAGCTCAGGATGTGGCCGCGCAGCTGCACATAGGGCATGTCTCCCTGCAGTTCGTTGATGGTGTAGATGTGGCTACGGTCAACATATTTGTAGGGATAGTATTCCAGCAGGTCGCCCCAGGTGTGGATGTTCAGCTCTTTGTTGAATATCTCCTTGCGGCGGGGTCCCATACCGGGCAGATACATGATGTCCTGGTCTAACAGATACATGATGTCAGTGTCCTTTTCTCATCAGCACCTCTGCCAGCTGGAGGTCGAAGGGCGTGGTGATCTTGATGTTCTCGCGGTTGCCCTCCACCATGCTTATCTGGCAGCCGAGGGCTTCCACGACGGAGGCGTCGTCGGTGAAGGCCGTCTCGGGGTCGGCCGTGCCTTGTGAGCTCTGTGCGAAGGCTTGCTTGAGCAGCTGTATGTCGAATACCTGCGGTGTCTGTACGATGCGGTAGTCGGAGCGTTGCACGTTCTTGCCGCTGCCGTGCTGGTCGATGTAGCGCAGTGTGTCGGTGACGGGCAGCACGGGTATGCAGGCATACTCCTCGTGTGCCGTCTGGTAGCAGCGGTCGATGACCTCTACGGAGACGAAGGGACGCACGCCGTCGTGGATGCCCACCACGCCGTCGGCATCCTGGGGAATGGCAGCCAGTCCGTTCATTGACGAGTGGTAGCGTGTGGCACCGCCATCGACGAGTTGGTAGAAACTCTCCTGAGGATTGTCAGAGGGGAGCGGAAACTGGTGCTCCTGACACAGCTCACGCCAGAAGTCCTGCTGCTCACGCGGCAGTACGAGGATGATGCGCAAGTCGGCGGAGTAGCTGTGAAACCGTTCGATGGTGTGCATGAGAACCGGCTTTCCTGCTATGGGCAGGAACTGCTTCGGCAGGTCTCCACCCATGCGGAGTCCCTTGCCGCCGGCAACGATGATGGCATAATCCATATCAGTTCTTGCCTATGAGCTGATTGAACATCATGCCTTCCTGCAGGGCGTCGGCAGCATCGGCGAAGCCGAGCTGGCGGAGCAGGGTGTAGCCAAAGGACATGGCTGCACCGGGGCCGCGCCCCGTGATGATGTTGTCATCGACGGTGACGAGTTCTGCCGTGTAGGAGGCTCCGTCAAGGTGTTTCTCGAAGCCGGGGTAGCAGGTGGCTCGACGCCCTTTCAGCAGGCCCAGCTTGCCCAGTATGAAGGGTGCGGCGCAGATGGCTGCTATCTTCTTTCCGGCGGAAGCCTGGCGGAGCAGGGCCTCTCGCACGCCCTCCGTCATGTCGAGGTTGGCAGCGCCGGGCATGCCGCCCGGCAACATCAGCAGGTCGGCATCGCTGAAGTCGCCAGCCTCGGTCAGGATGGTGTCGGCCAGGATGGTGACAGTGTGGGCGCTCTCCACCTCGCGTGTGGCGTTGATACTCACCGTGACAACCTCTTGTCCGCCACGGCGCAGAATGTCAATGGGAGCCAGAGCCTCGACATCCTCGAAGCCGTTGGCCATGAATACATAGATTTTAGCCATAGTCTTTGTAATAATTCCTATACAAAGATAGTGCATTCCCGTCAAACAACAAAAAAAACGTCAGTCTTTTTCTCAAAAGACTGACGCAAAACAAAATAAAATTATGAAAAATTCAGTTATGTTTCTTCATTAAAATTATTCTGGATTTTATTCTGCCACAAGCGTGAAGCGCTGGAAGGCAACGACCTTCAGCTCTTTGTCCTGAGCCTTCAGCCACTCGCTGACGGTCTGCTTGTCGCCTTCGCCGAACTGGAACTCCTGGTCAACCAGGCAGTTCTCCTTGAGGAACTTCTGTACACGTCCCTTGGCGATGTTCTCCACCATCTGAGCGGGCAGGTTGGCAGCCTTCTCGGCAGCAGCCTTCTCCTTCAGCTCGCGAGCCTCTGCGGCCTGAGCTTCTGTGAGCCATCCCTTCTTGATGTTGGACTCGATGTGGTCTTCGCTATCTACGAGGTTGGGGTTGATGCCGGCCTTCTTCAGGACGTTTTCAACATACTTCTCAACCTGCTCGAGCTTGGTCTTCTCAACGGCGGTCTTGTACTCCTCGTCGAGGATGGCTTGGGGAACGCTCTGAGCATCGAGAGCCACGGGCTTCATGGCAGCAACCTGCATGGCAACCTTGTGGCCTGCTTCAGCGTTGTTCTGGTTGAGCTGAACCATGGTGCCGAGCATGTGCTTACCCATGTGGTCGTAAACTTCGATGTTATCGCCCTCGAGGGTCAGGTAGCCGTCGAGTTCCATCTTCTCACCCGTGATACCGGAGCGCTGTGTCACAGCGTCCTGAGCCTTCTGGCCGTCGGCCAGTGTGAGCTCCTTCACCTCGTCGAGTGTCTTGCACTTGTTGGCGATGGCGGCATCGAGGATGGCTTGTGTCAGAGCGATAAAGTCGGCACCGTTGGCCACGAAGTCGGTTTCGCACTTCAGGGCAATCATGGCGGCAAAGCCGTCAACTTTCTTAACGAGCACACATCCGTTGGAGGTCTCGCGGTCGCTACGCTTGGCAGCGATGGCCAGTCCGCGTTCGCGGAGCAGGTCTTTAGCCTGGTCGAAGTCGCCGTTGGCCTCTGTCAGAGCCTTCTTCACGTCAGCGAGTCCGGCACCTGTCATGGCGCGAAGCTTCTTGATATCTTCAATTGTAATAGCCATTTTCTTGAATGATTTAAATGATTAATTATTCGGCAGCCTCTTCAGCAGCGGGAGCAGCCTCTTCTGCTACGGGTGCAGTCTTTTCAGCCACGGGAGCAGCTTCTTCCTTGCGAGCCTTGCGGGTGCGCTTGGGAGCTTCGGGAGCCTCTTCGCTCTGTTCGGCGGCAGCCTTCTCGTCGGCTTTCTCAGCCTTGCGCTCAGCCAGACCTTCGCTGATGGCGTTGCAGCAAGCAGTCAGCACAACTTCGATAGAATCCTTAGCGTCGTCGTTGGCGGGGATCACGAAGTCGATGTCCTTCGGGTTGGAGTTGGTGTCAACCATAGCGAAGACGGGGATGCCCAGGCGGTTAGCCTCGCGCACGGCAATGTTCTCCTTCATTACGTCGATGACAAAGAGAGCAGAGGGCAGACGAGTCAGGTCGGCGATAGAACCGAGGTTCTTCTCCAGCTTGGCGCGCTGACGAGTGATCTGCAGCAGCTCGCGCTTGGAGAGGTTTGAATAGGTTCCGTCAGCCATCAGTTTGTCGATGTTCGCCATTTTCTTCACAGCCTTACGGATGGTGGGGAAGTTGGTGAGCATACCGCCCGGCCAACGCTCAATCACATAGGGCATGTTTATAGAGGTAGCCTTCTCGGCTACGATGTCCTTAGCCTGTTTTTTAGTAGCGACGAACAGGATTTTCTTTCCTGACTTGGCAATCTGCTTCAGAGCTTCTGCAGCCTCGTCAATCTTGGCTACAGTCTTGTGAAGGTCGATGATATGAATGCCATTGCGCTCCATGAAGATGTAGGGAGCCATGGCGGGGTTCCATTTACGCTTGAGGTGTCCGAAGTGACATCCAGCCTCGAGCAGCTGGTCAAAATTTGTTCTTGACATTTTCTTTTCTTTTTAATTGTTTGTTTACTTTCTTTTGAATTCTTGATTAGAATCAGCCGGTGGGTAGTTATGGTTTCTGTCGTTCCTGTGACGGCTGTAGTGTCTATGATGACTACAGCCTTTACAGGAGAAACAATGAGTCCCAGCGGTTTAGATGCTAAACGGTGTCCAGTAATATTAACGCTTACTGAACTGGAAGCGACGACGTGCCTTCGGACGTCCCGGCTTCTTACGCTCAACCTTGCGGGCATCGCGAGTCAGGAAACCTTTGTCCTTCAGGGCCTTCTTGTCTTCGGCATTGATCTTGACGAGTGCGCGGGCAATAGCGAGGCGCAGAGCCTGGCTCTGGCCGGTGAAGCCGCCACCATCGAGGTTTGCCTTGATATCGTACTTCTCCTCTACGCCAAGAGCCTGGAGGGGCTGCTTAACAACATACTGCAGAATGCCAGAGGGGAAATAAACGTCCAATTCTCTTTTATTGATTGTGATCTTACCGCTACCCTCTGTCAGGTAAACACGAGCGATAGAGCTCTTGCGGCGACCAATTGCATGAATCTGTTCCATCTTTTATTTCCTTATTTATACTGGTTAATATCAATAGCCTTGGGCTGCTGAGCCTCGTGCTTGTGCTCTGTGCCGTTGTAAATGTAGAGGTTGTCCAACAGATGACGGCCGAGAGGACCTTTGGGAAGCATACCTTTCACGGCGTGGCGCAGGATGCGCTCTGCACCGAACTCGTGCTTGCGAAGTTCTGCAGGAGTGTTGAAACGCTGTCCACCAGGATAGCCAGTATAACGCGTGTAAACCTTGTCGGTTTCTTTCTTGCCGGTGAAAACCACCTTGGCAGCATTGATGATGATAACATTGTCACCGCAATCTACATGCGGGGTAAATGAGGGCTTGTACTTTCCGCGGAGCAGCTTGGCTACCTTAGAGCAGAGACGACCAACAACCTGGTCTGTGGCATCAATGACCACCCACTCTTTCTTGGCTGTCTCCTTGTTGACGGAAATAGTCTTGTAACTTAAAGTGTTCATTTCTAATTTTTAATTTTACTACTAAAAAACAATTTCTCTTTTTGCACAGCCGATTCACTAACCATGACACACGGCCAAATGTGCCACTATTAACACGACTCTGCAGGGGGTTCTAAGGGTGCCCCCGAAATAATCGGTCTGCAAAATTACATCTTTTCTTTCTTATGGGAAGATGAAAGGGTAGGAAAACTTTTGTTTTTATGATAAATTAACAGAATTAAGAATTATTACGCTGTACTTTTACTAAGATATGGCAAGAATGTTGTACCTTTGACGAAAAATAGAAACCTAATTCCAACGCAGAAATGAAACATGTTTTTTTACTCTTGATTTTGACGACACTGCTTCCCGCTGACCTGGCAGCACAACCCGTTGCGACCACTCAGGCGGATAGTCGCTGGAGACTGGTATGGTGCGATGAGTTTGACGGTGACGGCCCTTATAATAATAAGGTGTGGGAACCAGAACGCGGTTTTGTGCGTAACCATGAGGCGCAGTGGTACCAAGGAGAGAATGCCTATCAGAAAGATGGCTGTCTGGTGATAGAGGCCCGAAAAGAACGCCGTGCCAATCCTAACTATGTAAAAGGGCGCCGGGACTGGCGCAACCGTAAGTACATTGACTACACCTCGGCTTCGCTGACCACGCGCCAGTCGTTTGACTTCACCTATGGTCGCATGGAAGTCAGGGCGAAGATTCCCACGGCCGGAGGAGCCTGGCCGGCCATCTGGCTGTTGGGAAAGGGGCTGCCCTGGCCGTCGTGCGGAGAGATTGACATCATGGAATACTACCGTATCAACGGTGTGCCCCACATCTTGGCTAATGCCTGCTGGGGCAGTGACAATCGTTACCAGGCAGTGTGGAACACCAAACGAGTGCCCTTTGCCCACTTCACGGAAAAAGACCAAGACTGGGCGGAGAAGTTCCACCTTTGGCGTATGGACTGGACGCCACGCTCCATCAAGATATTCCTCGACGACGAACTGCTCAACGAGATTCCGCTCAGTGAGACCGTCAATGGCTCTGAGGGGCAACATGTCAACCCCTTCACCCGTCCGCAGTATATCTTGTTGAATCTGGCTATCGGCGGAGACAACGGCGGACAGATTGATGATGAGGTCCTGCCGATGCGCTATCAGATAGACTATGTGCGTGTCTATCAGATGAACCGTCAGCGTAGAGAACAGGTCAGGACGGTGCACCGCGACTCCCTTGTGCTGAGCGATCCTTGTATTCTGGCTGACGAAGCCTCGCAGACTTACTACATGACAGGCACGGGTGGACGTCTCTATACCAGCTACGACCTGAACCAATGGACAGGCCCCTACAGGGTGGCGCGCACCGACGCAGCATCGTGGATGGGGGAAACCCCCGACATCTGGGCGGCGGAGCTCCATGCCTACCAAGGTAAATACTATTATTTTGCCACTTTTACCAATGAGCGCATCAAGATAGACACCGTGAGAGGTAACATCATTCCGCGCCGTGCCTCCCATGTGTTGGTGAGCGACAGGCCAGAAGGTCCCTATCTGCCGATGGCCGATGAAACCTACCTGCCGGCAACGAAGCCGACACTCGACGGCACCTTCTGGGTAGATGCCGACGGGAAACCCTACATGGTTTATTGTGGGGAGTGGCTCCAGAACTGGAACGGAACGGTGGAGAAGATAGAATTGAGGCCCGACTTGAGTGGGTCGGTAGGAGAGGGGAAGGTGCTCTTCCGTGCCTCCGACTCTCCTTGGAGCCGGGAGGTGGAAGACGGAGTAGTGAAACCCAACAAGGTGACCGACGGTCCATACCTGTTTAAAACCGGGACGGGGCGTCTGGGTATGCTTTGGACAAGTTGGGTGGACGACGTCTATACGCAGGGCGTGGCCTACTCGGAGAGCGGTACGCTTGACGGCCCCTGGAAGCAAGAAACCGAGCCTGTCACGCCGCCGAACTTCGGCCATGGCATGCTGTTCAAGACTTTGGACGGCCGATGGCTGATGTCAGTTCACAGTCATCAGAACATACGGGGCCGCTACCATCGGGTTCCATGTCTGTTTGAGGTGGACCTCTCTGGTGAAAAGCTGGTGGTGGGACGACAGATTAAAGGCGACTATCAGCATGTTGTGACACCTCGGAAGACCATTGACTCAGGCAAACTTTGGCCCGACAACAACGGACGTCATGTCAATGCCCATGGCGGTGGCGTGATGAAGTATGGCAACACCTATTATTGGTTTGGAGAACATAAGTCGGCTACTACCAGTGATGCACTGGTGGGAGTGACCTGCTATAGCTCCAAGGACCTGGTCAACTGGACCGATGAGGGCGTGGCTCTTCAGGTGAGTGATGAACGCGGCAGTGACATAGAGCGCGGTTGCATCTTGGAGCGTCCGAAGGTGGTCTATAACAAGAAGACCAAGAAGTTTGTGATGTGGTTCCATCTGGAACTGAAGGGACGGGGCTACGATGCCGCCCGCTATGGCGTGGCTGTCAGCGACACTCCGACAGGGCCTTACCGCTTTATCCGTTCCGGACGAGTCAACCCTGGGGCACTGCCTTTGAACGTAGATATGGAAAAGATGAAAACTCTGAAGCCAGAGCGGCGATACAAGCCGTGGTCGGAAGAGTGGGTGGATGCTGTGCGCGACGGACTCTTCGTGCGTCGCGACCAGGCAGGCGGACAGATGTCGCGCGACATGACGGTCTATGTAGATGACGATGGCAAAGCCTATCATATCTATTCATCAGAGGAAAACCTTACCCTGCAGATAGCAGAGTTGACCGATGACTATACAGCCCATACAGGACGCTATGTGCGTGTGGCTCCCGCCGGGCACAACGAAGCACCGGCCATTTTCAAGCGCAACGGAACCTACTGGATGATAACCAGCGGTTGCACGGGATGGGATCCTAACGAGGCCCGTATGTTCTCGGCCCCCCACATCTTCGGTCCGTGGACACAACACCCCAACCCCTGTGTGGGGAAGCGGAAAGAGATTACCTTTGGAGGGCAGAGCACTTTCATACTGCCGGTAGAGCGGCCGGGGAACAAAGAGCCACTTTATATCTTCATGGCAGACATCTGGAGACCGCGCCATCCCATTGATGCCCGATACATCTGGCTGCCTATCACCTTTGGGGACGATGGACTGCCTCTGGTGGAATGGCGTGACGCGTGGAGTTTTTTAGACTTTAAATAAGGTTTGTCGAGATTTTTGATTATCTTTGCATGCAAAACAGATAAGAAAAAACAATGAGGTTTGCTATTTTCGGTAATGAATACCAGCCGGAGAAGTCGGCCATGATGCAACGCGTGCTGGACTTCCTCGTGCGCAGCAAGGTGGAGATATTTGTCGATCGCCCGTTTTATGAGTTTCTGCTGCGGCAGGCCGCCAGCGAGAATGCATCGGAAACCACTGCTCAGCAACTGAAAAGACTGGGAGTCTTTGATGACGACAACTTCCAGACAGACTATGCCGTGTCGATGGGAGGTGACGGCACCTTTCTGAAAGCTGCCAGCAGAGTTGGCACCAAGGGTATTCCCATTATCGGTGTAAACATGGGACGGCTGGGCTTCTTGGCCGATGTGCTGCCCAGTGAGATAGAAGAAGCATTTGAAACCTTGATGAGGGGAGAGGCTGCCATAGAGGAACATGCTGTTATCGAGTGTATGGTGGAAGAGCAAGACGGACAGCTCAGACAGGCATCGGCTTTCCCCTATGCACTGAATGATATTGCCGTGCTGAAGCGTGATACCGCTTCGATGATTACCATCAGGACAAGTGTTGACGGCGAGTTCCTGGTGACCTATCAGGCTGACGGCCTGATAGTTTCAACACCAACAGGCTCCACTGCCTACAACCTTTCCAACGGAGGTCCCATCATGGTGCCGAAGTCGGGTATCCTCTGTCTGACACCCGTAGCACCCCATTCACTGAACATCCGGCCGATTGTCATCCATGATGACTGTGCGATAGAGCTGGAAGTGGAAAGTCGTTCCCACAACTTCCTCGTTGCCATTGACGGCCGCTCAGAAAAAGTGGAGCAGGGCACACGGCTGATGATTCGACGTGCACCTCATACCGTAAAGGTCGTCAAGCGACCTGCCCAGCGTTATTTCTCCACCCTCCGTGGAAAGATGATGTGGGGAGCAGACAAGCGTTGAGTAATGAACGATGAGAATAAGAGATCTGCTACATATTGAAAGCAAGTATGCCGGACGCGTCATTTTGATGTGGCTATGGCAGGCGTGGCGGGGCAACAGGTTGCAGGCTGTCATCAATGCCGTCATCGGTCTGTTGGAAGTGATAGTATGGCTGGCACAGGTGTGGGCCGTACAGCATGCCGTAGAGGTGGCGGAGGGAGCCGCTTCCGGTTCCGTTTATGGAACTGTTGGCATCATGGCACTGTTCATTGTCGCCGATTTCGGACTTCATATTGCCAGTGTGTGGGTGAAAAACGTCTTGGGCATCAAGGCCCAGAACCGCTTGCAGCAGCGTATGCTCGACCGCATCCTGCGCTCGGAGTGGCACGGTAAAGAAAGCCATCATTCCGGTGATGTGCTCAATAGACTTGAGTTTGATGTGAGCAGTGTTGTCAACTTCCTGACCGAGATTATACCCAGTACCTTGTCGGTGGGAGCCTTGTTTGTGGGCGCCTTTATCTATCTCTTTTGCATGGACAAGATGCTGGCACTGGTCACCGTGGCCATCATACCTATATTCCTGGCTCTCAGCAGGGTGTATATCGGACAGATGCGTCGTCTCACCCGTCAGGTGAGAAACAGCGACTCGAAGGTGCAGAGCGTGTTGCAGGAAACTATTCAAAACCGTATGCTCATCAAGACACTGGAGAGCGATGATACGATGGTGGACCGGTTGGAGTCCACGCAAAGTGAACTGCGTAGCCGTGTACTGAAACGCACCAAGTTCACGGTGTTCTCTAACCTGATTGTCAATTTCGGCTTTGCCTTCGGATATCTTGTTGCTTTCCTTTGGGCAGCCCTTCGCATGTCGGCAGGAACACTGACTTTCGGTGGCATGACGGCCCTTCTGCAATTGGTGGGCAAGATACAAGGTCCCGCGCGGAACCTTACGAAGCTGGTGCCCCAGTTTGCAGGAGTTTTCACAGCCGCAGAGCGGCTGATGGAACTGGAGGAGAACCCCTTGGAAGAACAAGGCACACCCATCTATTTTGAAGAGCCATGCGGACTCCGGCTGAAGGATGTCTGCTATGCCTATACGCCGGAAGAGGGAAATGTTGTAGAGCACCTGAACTTCGATTTCAAGCCCGGCAGTTGTACTGCTGTCCTCGGTGAGACGGGATCCGGCAAGACAACGCTCATCAGACTCCTGTTGTCTCTGTTGAAGCCCCAACAGGGCATGGTGGAGATGTATGACCGTCGGACGGCCGAAGAGATGAATCCTCTCATGCGCTGTAATATCGTCTATGTGCCGCAGGGCAACACCCTCATGAGTGGTACCATTCGCGACAACCTTCGCTTGGGAAAGCTGGATGCCACCGACGAGGACATGCGCGAGGCTTTGCATGATGCCTGTGCCGACTTCGTGGACGAACTGCCCCATGGACTGGCTACCATTTGCACGGAGAAAGGTGGTGGGCTCAGTGAGGGACAGGCGCAGCGCATTGCCATTGCGCGAGCCCTGCTACGCGATCGCGCTATCATGATCTTTGACGAATCAACCAGTGCACTTGACCCTGAGACAGAGCGTCGGCTACTGCAAAATATTCTGGAAAGAAAAGATAAAACCATCATTTTTATCACCCATCGTACGGCGGTGGTGAACTATTGTGACCAGGTGCTCCAGATTGAGCGTCATCATGAGTAACACATTATATATAATATAAATATGAGAAAAATAGGATTGATTATAGCTGGACTGCTGGTTTTTTCGTTAGTCCATGCGCAAAACTTAGACTCACTCTATGCCAAGGACTTGATAAAACCTGGTACGGAGGCTCCTGATATGCTGATTGACAGTTTGAGTAACACAAGACTGAAAGATTTCCGTGGACGGTATGTCGTCTTGCATTTTTGGGCGTCGTGGTGTCCTGACTGCCGAAAAGATATGCCTGAGATGAGTAAGCTCTATGAAGAATATGCTTCTGACAGTGTGATATTCATCCATCTCTCCTATGACACCGACCGCACGGCCTGGCAGGAATATGTCAAACAAAGTGAGATGGGAGGACTGCAGTTGTCGGAGTTGAAGAAGATGAAGGAGAGTGTTTCTGCCCAGGCCTTTGGCGTGAAGTGGATTCCTTCATACATCGTACTGAATCCCCAAGGAAAAGTGTTGCTGCGCACTGTACAGATCGAAAAACTGAGAAAACAGTTGAGCCACCTCGATCGCTCAAAGATAAGGATACCCAGAAACAGACAGTCGCGCTTGCCTGGCTTCCCTGGTGGCGACCAGGCTCTGAGAGCTTTTCTGGCACGCAATGTGCAC
>CAMNOK010000046.1 GCA_946546825.1 uncultured bacterium | reverse complement strand
GAACGCCAGATTGAAATCGGATAAGCCACCGGTAAATACGAATCAATAGAAAGAGTGTGTGTCAATTGACACACACTCTTTTTTGTTATATCTATGATTCCCATAAGTGCGACTTGGGGAACAGACTCCTAATGAGTGTCACTTCGTGACAGAAATCATGTAAATAGTTTCAAAACATGTCTGTTTGATTTCAGCGATATGTGAACTTTTGTCCTGTCAAAGGATAGCGTCTATCCCTCAACAACAACCTTTCTATCTACCAATATAATTTATTTTACTTTGCAATATAATTTATTTTACTTTGCAATATAATTTATTTTACTTTGCAATATAATTTATTTTACTTTGCAATATAATTTATTTTACTTTGCAATATAATTTATTTTACTCTGCAATATAATTTATTTTACTCTGTAATATAATTTATTTTACTTGATAATAGGAATTCTCTCAGGTGATTAAAAGGCTGGTTTCAGCTGATAAATAGTCTGGGATGAGAAGAGAAGAAGTGTAGGGGAAGTTGAAAATCAACGTGACCTTGTCCTTGCCGAATTGACGACATAACAAAGCCCTGGCTTGAGAAAGTCGGGGCTTTGCGATAAAAAAAGAGGATGTTCAGACACACCCTCTTTCTATTGACATAAAAGACTTTCTAAAGCGAGTCTTTTTTTTATTTAGCGACGACGCAGGGTTCGCAGGGCAATTTTATTTGCCTTAGCCTGCTTCACGAAAGAAGCACGTGCCTCATCATCAGCAGTAGCTTCCGACAGTTCGCAATCATACATACCGGCAACAAAGCCTGTACGTTTCTCATACTTCGAATCCGAATAGGAACCTATCAGGAAACCATTTATGGTATAGCCTTTGAGCGAGCCGTTATCGGTTATCTGAGCATGATACCCTTCTTCCTCATCATCTTCAATGTAGTTCAAGGGGAAGCCAAACGACACATCTTCACTGGCAGAAAAAGCTCCTCCGAAAGCATCGAAGGGAAGCAGTGCCAGGTAAGAACGTCCGAAAGCTCCCAAATGACTTGCAAAGATATCAAGGCTCATCAGGTCACTGTTCAACTTAATTGTTGCTTTCATGCCTGACAGACCCGCTGTGGGTATTGTCAGCTCACCTTCACTGCTGCTGTTCACCTTGAGGGTAACCTCAAGAATCTGCTCTTCCAAGGGAGCATCCTCTTCAGCAAAGATATCCCAGCCAACGATGGAGAATGTCTTTCCAACCAAATCAGACATCTCGCCCTGATACACCTCAACGGAGTCGGAGTATTCGCCAGAGGAATACTTGACCATGGCATGTCTAATCACCTTCTTCGTGTTGTTATCGGCGAAAATGGTTAACTGGTCGCCCATGACGCTTGCATGAAGCCAGCTGGCAGTAGTCTCGACAATAACATCATGGGAGTGGTTGATATCAAAGGTTGTAGAGGTTGAAGCTCCCGTGTTACCAAGCTTCAAGGAGGCCGGTATATCCGCACGTAGGAGAAGGCCGAACTGGTGAACAGTCACCATGACCACATCACCATTGCTGACAAACTTAACTTGTGCTGAGCGGTCACCTTTTTTTTCGTTGGAGGCGACAGCAACAGCAACTCTCGTGTCACTCACCCGACTGAGGGTAACCCAATCAGAGTTAGATGTGATTTCAACATTTGAAGGAGCAATAAATTCAATATATCCTTCTCCACCCATACTGTTGAATATCAGGCTGTCAGCCTTGACAATCTGTATTACAGACTCGCTTCCATAGGGGTTTGACGTGTCTGCATCATCGCAGGACGTGAATGAAATCACGCCTGCGAGTAATACGATAATGCTTAATATCTTTTTCATACTGATAATCTGTTAAATTAGTTATCAAATGGCCAAAGCACTTCTGATGCCGTCAACTTGATGACATTCGTTGGTTGAGACTTGTCAATCAGAATAATATAAGAAGGATTAGCCTCGTTGTCAGTTTCAAGTTTAAAGGTCTTTGCACTACTATAGCCGAATGGCAACAATGCGTAATTAAAGCCTGCATTGTTATGATACCAGACTCCATCACCTGCTCCTTTTCTGGCGAACTGCAATGTCACTTCGTCGGTAGTGCCTTCTGGAATAGAGGTGTCAAAGAAGAGTGAGCCTCCATAGAGAGAAGAGCCGTCATAACTTGCGAAGTTCAGTCCGAAGGTTCCTTCCTCGTCGCCCAAATTAGCATAGTAGAGTTTTTCACCTATGCCTTCCAAACCAGCACGAACCTGGTTGAAAGCAGACTGGCCATAGGTACCGAGGTTAGAATAGGCAATGTACCAAATGCCCTGCAGGAACTGCTCATTCAGCGGTGGAATAACCGGAACGAACATAACAGTAGTGTTCTCGCCGGCAAACTCTGTTGCGTCTTTCGCATAATTCACACCTGTCACCTCCTGTCCGAAGACATCGAGGGGCTTATAGAACTTCATTCCGCTCAGCGTATATACGAACGGAACTGTCTCCGAAATACTGTCATTGACCACCACCGTGAGGTTACGGTTTTTGATGGTTCCCACAAGTGTGTCACCATCATATATAACCTCCAAATTCTTGAAGTTCATAGCCTTTGAAACCGTCATGACAGAGTCCAGATAGGTTTGTCCATCGACACCTGCCGGAAGGCGGCGCAGATAGGAGAGACTTCCGCTGCGGAGACCTTTTAGCGTAATCACGTTCTGGTCTTCACTGACATCAAGAACAAGATACTGGGGGTCACCTCCATATGCCTCATACAATCCAGAGCTCGGTGTTGCGAAATAATGAAGCATTTCATTATAGCTATCGAAAGAAAGCACCGGACCGCTATTGGAACCGAAAGAGTAAAAACTCGTGTATTCATCCTCGTTGCCATCAAGTTCACCTCTTACATAAACAGTATCACCAGCGAAACGGACGACAAACGAATAGCCGCCATAGTTCTGAGAGCTGTGAGGGAAACACTCGAACACCCATCCTTCTTGAGAACTTGTGAGAATCTCCTGGGTATTCCCTATGTAGTTCTGGATTCTGTTAGATGACGGCAATGCAAACACATCTTCCTGATCTTTCAGACAAGATGTGGTGAGCACGACCGAAAGAGCCATCAACAAATAAACAATTGCTTTTTTCATTTTCATATTCTATGTCCTCCTAAGATTAAAGCGATAAATCTAACAAGTCAACATCACCCTTGATGACGTCTTCCTCACGGGAGAGGATAGAACTGCGCAACTGGTCGATATCTACATTCCACTCATTCTGCATATAGTCACGCACGATTTCCAACTTGTCTTCAAGAAGCTGTGCTCCAGAGGTACCTGCCTCTGTCATCCACTTTTGCCATTGGGCTTCATCGCTGGTTACATACAGAGATAGCATTTCCGCAAAATCTTCCTGATGGGAGTGTTGGGCATAACTGCTGATGAAGCCGCGCTTCAGATAGTCAACATTGTTTGGCTTCTCACTCCAGCTGTCGGCAACATAGAGGCTTCCCGTAATCAGTTGGAAGTCTTCCGAGTAGTTCTTCGTCTGATTCAATATATGAGTAAACTCATGGTGAATGGTTTTGAAGAAGTAATAGTTCATGTTTGTGAGCGGGTCACTTGACACGAAAGAAAACTGTCGGTAGCCTGCCTCACCTCTGATGACAGCGGGAAGATAGTCGGCACCTGCCAGAAATATCTTCTTTCCACCCTCTGCTGTACCGAGGATATAGGTTCCATTGTTACGATATTCCCATTCCCCTGAGAGAACAAACATCTTCGGGAAGTAGCGACGCGTAAACTCAACACCTGCCACCTCGTTATATACCTCTACACAAGCATACTTCAGCACATGGGCCATGATGATAGCACTCTCATAAGATGCAGGCACCTGGTAATAATTCATATCCAACTCATTGTCGTCGAGTCGATATTTGAAATCGATGTTATAAGGCAGGACAAAGTTTTTCTCCAACCACTTGTCGAAATCATTTTGGCTGGTCTGCGGTGACGTGATGACACTCACAGGACTCAAGTCATCTTCCGAGCACGAGGTCAGTGAAGTCGCGCCTACGACCAACATCCATGTATATAATAAAATCTTTTTCATATTTCTTAATTGATTTTGATGAATGTTATTGACTTCTTGCATTAGCGCGGGTTGGCTTCAATACCACTGTCACGCACACGAGGCGGTATCTGAACGGCACGACGCTCATCATTGACTGTCAACCAGTCATAGACGCCATCGGGAACAGGGGTTCCATCAGCTGCTATCACACGACGGGGAATCTCAATGCCGTAGCGTTTGATGTCAAACCAGCGCAGACCTTCCTGCAGGAACTGGATGCGACGGAAGCCGAGAACGCACTGAAGCATAGCCTCTTGGGTGCTGCCCTCCTCATCGATTGTGAAAGCGGGGTGGAGGTGTTTCTTGATGGTAGAGATCGTTCCGTCCACACCGACCACGTTGCCATCCTCATCAAGCACGTCGTAGCTATAGCCAACACTATTATAGAAATCCTTGATGTAGTCTGCGGTAAGTGTTGTTGTGGTCGATGAGATGCTGTGGGCCCATGTGTTCAGGTCGGCAGCAGCCTTATCATACTCATTAAGCATAATGTAGGCCTCGGCACGTGTCAAGAGAACCTCATCGGACGTCAAAGCTGCATACACGGTATGGGCAAAACCTGTACGATTGACGGGGTCGGTCTCTTCAAACAAGTAGGGAGACTTGTACCAAACAACGAAGTTGTAGTTGTTTCCGGCAAAGCGAGCTGCCGGCACATAATAGTGAGAATAACCTACACCGAAGACATTGGCCGCATTACAAGTTTCATTGTCTGCCAAATAACTACCGTGGGTGTAACGCTTACGATAAGTCCATGGGCCGAAATATACGCCAAGCTCCGAATAAGCTGTCATCAAGAGCAGGTTGGCATTGTGAGAAGCGTCAATCCAATCGTTGAACTGCACTTCACGATCGGTACCTATCTGACTCCATGCTTGCCAGTTGCGGATCTGAGAAGCGGCATTGGCGCCGAGACATAGGTTGGCATATTTCAAAGCCAGATCCCATTTCTCATAGAAAAGATAGAAGCGTGCAGCAAAAGCGTAGGCTGCCTTCGGGTTGAAGTGATACTTGGGAACACTCATGTAGTCACTGCCCACAAGAGGCAGGGCTTCCTGCAAGTCTCTGTCAATCATCTGATAAACCGTCGCAACAGAAGCACGCTCGTGGTGCTCGTCAAGTTTGTCTTCCACGCCTCCCAGATAGGGAACTCCCGGGTCTGTGTCACTGGTCGCACTGTTATAGTTCTTGGCAAAGATGTTCACCAGCATGAAATGGTGGTACGCACGGCTGAGAAGAGCCTCTGCCCTGGCCTCCTGCATATTACGGGAGTTACCGACATTTCCGATAGCTTCAAGAGCTTGGTTGGCCTGAATGATAGCATCATAAGCACCTGTCCAATAACGCTCGGGTGACTCGTTGTCATCTTCTGTAACATCTTTCCACGCATAGACTTCATCCACGAATCTGTCGGTGTTAGGATTTGCTTCACCGTAGTCATCGAAATTGTCTGACATAGCCTCACAGAAATACACGTAGCTAGCGGTGGAGTATGCCGACACAAGCAGCTTCTCGACCTTTTCCTCTGAATCAATAGTTGCACGGTTGTCTGGTGTCGTGTCAAGGAAGTCGTTGCACGACGTGAAGGTCAGTCCCAGGGCAACAATAGATAATCCTATATATTTGTTCATTTCTTTTTCTCTTTAAAGTTTTCTATTCTTTTGTCCTTCTATATTTGCAGGTTTAGATGCCCAAACGCAGGGTCAGCGTAAACTGCTTAGGAACAGGAACTGCCACACCGCCGGTGTTGAAGAATTCCGGATCTTGTCCGTTAAGCTTCTTGTCGGCGTAAATCAGGAAGAGGTTGGTTGCCTGCAACTTCAGGGAAGCGGTGCCGAGACCTATCGGAGAAATCAACTTCGACGGGAAGTCGTAGCCCAGAGAGATTTCCTTCATGCGGATGAAGTCACCCTTGGCAATACGCTCCGTAGAATAGTTGTAGGAGTTGTAGGCAATTCTCAGGTCTGAATCGTTGTTGTTCTGGCGGCTGGAAGCAATCACAGGAATTGTCGTATATTTCTCGTCGCCGGGAACAACCCACCGGTTCTTAAACTCTTTCGGTGTGGAAGTCAAGTCGTTGTAAGTATTGGAGAATACTGGATCGAGACGCACCACATTTCCGAATGAGTAAGTGATGAAGACATTCAGCGTAAAGCCTTTATACTTGAAGATGTTTCCGAACGAACCTACATCTGTCGGGTCAACACTTCCTTCATATTTCAAGAACTTCAGCTTCTCGGGGTCGGAAGTCTGCATATAGATGCCAGAGGTAGAGATATTGCCATCCTGATCCAGGAACAGGGGAAGACCTTCATTGTTCAGCCCCATGAAAGGAATGGAGAACAGCGAACGGACGGGATAACCCTCCAGGGCAAAACCGTTACCGCTGATAAGAGCAATCATACGGGAGACGGAGTGCAGCTTCGTTACCTCATTCTTCGTGTGAGAGTAGATGAAGTTGGTATTCCAGGAGAAGTCCTTTGTCTTGATGTTGGTTGTTGAGACTGAGAGCTCATAACCGCTCGACTTCATGGAGGCCACGTTCAGCATCTGTTCTCCGTAGAAATCGGTCGGGGTGTAGCCAAGCAGATCTTTGTTGCGACGGGTGTACCAGTCGGCTGTGATATTGATACGGTTGTTCAGGAAACCGAGGTCGAGACCCACGTTGAACTCCTGCTTCTTCTCGTAAGTCAGATTTCCGTTACCCGGTTGCGTGATGGTCAGACCACTTTCGCGGACGGTAGTAGCCGGACGCCATGGGTTGTAAGCGCGGATGATAGACAGTGCATTGGTTTCGCTGGGGCGCTCACCGGTCAGTGAGTATGACAGACGGAATGTGGTGTGAGTCAAGATGTCTTTGAAGATATCCTGATACCAATTTTCCTCATGGGCATTCCATGCAGTAGAAATGTTCCATGTCGGCATCCAGCGCGACTTGCGGGCCTTACCCAGAGAGTTGGTTCCCTCATAACGGTAAGTTCCGGTCACCTGGTAGCGTCCCTTGTAAGAATAGGTTCCTGTACCGAAGAATGCTGCCGAACGTGAGCGAGTGTTACCCAACGTGTAATACTGTGAGTTTTCTTCCTCACCCTTCTTGAACACCTGGTAGGCATAGCGTGCCACCTCGCCGTTGGAGTACTGCATACCCCAGCCGCGGAACCATGTAGTGTGACGGTCAATGGAGTTGGTCTCCATACCGCCATAAAGATTCACGATGTGGTCATCGGCAAAGACATCGTTATAAGAGAATGACAAACGGGTGTCCCATCCGAACATACGGTTGTCGGTACGGTTATAGATACCACCGTCGGGCATTACCGAGATAGGCAGTGCATAGGGGTTGTCGGGGTCAGTATAGAGGAACGGGTTGGCATCGCGGATAGCAGCAGTCGGCATGGCACGATAAGCCATTGCCTGGTTAGAGTCATCCTTGATGTAGTGTTCCTGGGAAGTGGTAGAGTACTTGGCTGCGCCCAACAGGGTAATCTTCAACTTCGGAAGGGGCTTGATATCAACGCTTCCCTGCACACGGAAGTCGGTCACGCCGAGGTCCATGTAGTTGTTGGACAACTCGTGATAGATGTTGAAGGGAGCATAGTTACGAGTATAGAAGGTGTGTTCATCCAGTGCACGAGAAGTATTCAGAGCGTAGGAATAGGGGTTAATATCAAAGTCACGCTTCACCTCACCGAAAACCTGGTCAGTTACAGCACTCAGCGTACCAGGAGCGCGCTGCTTACGGAAGCTGGCATTACCAATCAGGTTCACGTCAACAAACTTCGACACGTTGTAAGTGGTATTCAAGTTGGCTGTGTAACGCTGCACCTTACTCTGAAGAGTCCATCCCGGGTCGAACATGGCTGACACAGAAGCATAATACTGCGACTTATCTGTACCGCCAGAGATGCTCACAGAGTGGTTGTGCATGATGTCCTGAGAGAACAATCCGTCAAACCAGTCGGTGTTCCTGTACTCAGCAGAACGCAGATAGGCAGCGCGAGCTTCAGGCGTATTGGCCAAGCCATACTGACCAGTTGTCGGGTCATAGGTGTTTAGCAGTTCATACATCTTACCATACACACCACTGTTAGAGGCATTAGCTAATCCTGCATAGGTCAGATAGCCCTTCTGCTCCAACTCCTGATAGACAGCCATCTGATCTTGAGAGTTCATGATGTTGAAAGTTGAATACTGAGGCTTCAGACGCATGGTATATTCTCCCGTATAGCTGATGTGAGCCTGCCCTGCCTTACCCTTCTTGGTGGTCACGACAATCACGCCGGCCATGGCGCGCGCACCATAGATAGAGGTGGCAGAACCGTCCTTCAGAATCTGGAAGCTCTCTATATCGTCGGAGTTCAGACCGGCAATGGCAGACGAGATCAGCGTGTTGGCATCACCAGAAGAAAGCTCATCGGCAGATATGTCTGTCACGTCTTCCATGATGACACCATCTACAACCCACAACGGTTTGGAACTACCATAGATAGAGGTAGCACCACGCACACGAATCTTCGGGGCTGTTCCGAACGTACCGCTGACGTTCTGCACACTCACACCGGCTGCACGACCTTCAAGCGAACGGCTGATATCTGCCATACCGTCAATCTTGGTCTCAGAGGCATCAAGTTTGATGGCCGCACCAGAGAACAAACGCTTGTCTATCTGCTGCATACCCGTTACGACCACTTCTCCCAGAGCACTGGCCTCGGGTTTCAGGGTGATGGTCATTCCCTGCTTGGCGGCCACGGTCTGGGTCTCCATACCCACATAGCTCACCACGAGCTTCTTACCTGCGGCTACATTCAGCGTGAACTTACCGTCCATGTCGGTAGCTGTTCCGGTCTTCGTTCCTTGAACGAGCACAGTAGCACCGATGACGGGTTCACCATCGTCAGCAGAGATTACGGTACCGGTAATTTTGGTCTGAGCAAACACCATTCCTACACAAAGGAAAAGGCCCGTCAGAATCAAACTTAGTCTTTTTTCCATAAATTCTCTTTTGTTAAATTAAAACTAATAACTATTTTTGCTTTCAATTTGTTCTGTCAATGTCCACCTCTGGGAAAGAGGTGGCTACTTTTTACCTTACTTATGTTGCAGTTTGCAAAAATAAGATAATTTTATAGAACAAACAAATAAAATTATAAAAACCACATATATTTATACTCTTTTTAACAAAAGACGAGTATTTTCACTCATTATGTCATTCAATTGAATATTTATAAATGGAATCCATTTTATACTTTCAAATTAAAAGTATAAAGGCATCCTCCCCGGAAGGAAAGATGCCACACATTATATATAATATACGCGCGCGAATTACATTTCTGCAAAAACTTCCTCCTCACTGACCAAATTAAAATCTCCACTGACGGAGTTCTTCAGCTGCGAGGCTGCCAAGGCAAAGTCCAGACACCGCTGGTTGTCTTCGGGCCATTTCAGTGAGCCATGGATATAGGCCGCCACAAAAGCGTCGCCCACGCCCATCGGGTCGAGCACCGGACTGATGTCATAGATGCGGGTGCGGTAGAGTTTTCCGTCTGCATAGAGCAAACCTGTCAGTGTGTGATGGGTAGAAGAGAGCTCATTGCGCATGGCCAGAATAAACTTCCTGCACTGCGGAAATTCCCGCTGAACGCGTAGGAACCACTCCTCGTATGCCTTCATGTCGATTTCAGCATGAGCGTCAACAGCCTTAAAAGGCACACGCGGAAAGCCCGTGGCCACTTCGTATTCCCCCTGGTCGCCAAACACGAAGTCGCTATACTGCAGCAGGCGATGCAGCGTTTCGTGGGCGTCGGCACCATAGCGCCACAGGTTTTTTCGGTAGTTGATGTCACAACACACCTTCAGCCCCATCTCCCGCGCTGTGCGTACTGCCTCAAAGGTAGCGTCGGCAGCACTCTGCGACACCGAGCAGGTAATACCGGAGCAATGAAAAACATCGGATTCACCGAAGATTTCTCGCCAGGGAAACATGCCGGGAGCACAACTGTAGAAAGAGGAGTTCTGACGGTCATATACCACCTGTGAATTGCGTAGTCCGGCAGAAGACTCGAAATAATAGGTACCAAGGCGCTCTCCTCCCCTGACGACATGCTTAACATCCACGCCATAGCAACGCAGTTCGTTCAAGCAGGCCTGCCCAATCTGGCTGTCAGGCACTCGCGACACATAAGAGACATCATCGCCCAGCATCGACAACGACACAGCCACGTTAGCCTCGGAGCCTCCGTAGTTACCATTCAGACGACTGCCCTGTTGCAGTCGTCTGAACCCGTTTTTTGAGAAGCGAAGCAACACTTCGCCAAAGGTCACAATCCTATTGGACATAGGAATTTATTACTTGTTCATCACCAGCTCCATGGTATCACGGGCAATAACAATCTCTTCGTCAGTAGGCACAACCCATACCTGAACCTTGGAGTCTGCGGCAGAAATTTTCTTCTCCACGCCTCGGCAGTTGTTGGCTTCAGCGTCCATCTTCACGCCCAGGAACTCCAAGCCGGAGCAAGCTTCCAGACGAGTGTTGATCTGGTTTTCACCGACACCGGCAGTCCATACGATGACATCCACACCTCCCATGGCAGCAGCATAGGCACCGATATACTTCTTGATACGGTAGTTATACATCTGTAGGGCCAGGCGTGCGCGCTCGTTGCCCTCGTTGGCAGCGTTCTCCACGTCACGCATGTCACTGGAGATGCCCGTAATACCGAGCACACCACTCTGTTTGTTCAGGTAGTCAGCCATTTCCTGCGGCTTCATATCCAGCTTCTCCATGATATAGGTCACGGCCGAGGCATCGATGTCGCCCGAGCGGCTACCCATCATCACACCGGCCAGCGGTGTCAGGCCCATAGAGGTATCCATCACCTTGCCGTCTTTGATGGCGGCTACAGAGGCACCATTGCCGATGTGACAGGTGATAATCTTCAAGTCCTTGATATCCTTGCCCATCAACTCTGCCACGCGGTGAGAAACATAGCGGTGGGAAGTTCCGTGGAAGCCGTAGCGACGCACATGGTACTTCTCATACAGTTCATAGGGAACAGCATAGAGGTAGGCGTATGCCGGCATGGTAGAATGGAAGGCGTTGTCGAAGACCGTCACCTGGGGAACATTCGGCATGAGGTGGTCAACGGCGCGAATGCCCTTCAGATGTCCGGCATTGTGTACCGGTGCCAGGTCGCAGAGGCTCTCGATACCAGCTTCTACCTTCTCATCGACAAGGCAGCTCTTCTCAAAGAGGTCGCCTCCCTGCACGATGCGGTGTCCGACAGCATCGATTTCATCGAGGCTTTGGATGGCACCATACTCCTTGTTCAGCAGAGTCTGGAACACGAAGTTCACACCCTCCTTGTGGTCGGGCATGTCGTGGTTGAGAATCTTCTTCTCGCCGTTGGGCAGTGTGAGTTTCAAGAAAGCGTTGTCAAGACCTATGCGCTCTACGCCGCCTTGTGCCAGAACGCTCTCGTCGTCCATGTTGTACAACTTGTATTTTATCGAACTGCTTCCGCAGTTAAGAACTAATATTTTCATATTATTATATTTCCTTTTCTATAGTTCACTTTTATTCTTCACGTTCATTCATCCCTTGGCATCCATGGCCTGGCAGGCAGTGATGGCTACCATGTAGTAGATGTCATCCACAGAGCAACCACGGCTTAGGTCGTTCACCGGACGGGCGATACCCTGGAGTATCGGGCCAATGGCAATGGCGTCGCCCAGGCGCTGCACAAGTTTGTAGCCTATGTTTCCAACCTCAAGGTTAGGGAACACCAGCACATTAGCCTTACCGGCGATATCACTGCCGGGAGCCTTCTTGGCACCAACGCTGGGAACAAGGGCTGCATCAGCCTGCAACTCACCGTCAATCTTCAGTTCGGGAGCCGCCTCCTTGGCCAAACGGGTAGCCTCAACGACCTTATCGACAACCTCGTGCTTGGCACTGCCCTTGGTAGAGAAACTCAGCATTGCCACACGGGGCTCGGCAAAGCCGGCCACGCTCTTAGCAGTCTGTGCGGTGCAGACAGCAATCTGAGCCAGTTGGTTGGCATCGGGCATCGGGGTCACAGCCACATCACCTACCACCAAGACGCCGTCCTCACCAAACTGCTTCTGCTTGGAGATGAGCAGCAGTCCGCCACTCACGCAGCTGATACCGGGAGCACACTTGATGATCTGGAGGGCTGGGCGCAGCGTGTCACCGGTTGTGGAGAGAGCACCACTAATCTGACCGTCAGCGCCCTCGGTCTTGATGATCATGCATCCCAGGTAGAGCGGGTTCTTCACCAACTCACGGGCCTGCTCGATGGTCATACCCTTCTTCTTGCGGAGCTCTGTCAGCAAGGCGGCATATTCCTCACTCTTCGGATTGTTCTCCGGGTCAATGATGGTAGCCTTACCGACATGAGTCAGTCCCAGCTTGTCGGCCAACGACTTAATTTCTCCGGGGTTACCAATCAGTATGATGTCGGCAACATCATCGGCCAACACGCGGTCGGCAGCTGTCAGCGTACGCTCTTCCAGTGCCTCAGGGAGCACGATGCGTTGCTTGTTAGACTTCGCACGCTCCACAATTTGTTGTAACAAATCCATAGTTTAATGTTTTTATTTTAATTTTAAGATACGACTATATTCTTCACTGTCACCCAGCAGCTGCACAGCCCGCTTCACTATCTTGTCTGCTGTGAGCGAATGCTCCACAGCACCGCGCTGGAAGTAGAACACGGTGACAATGTCATTGGCAAGTATCTGCTTCAGCGTCTCGCGGTCACGGTCCAGGTCCTTTCCCACATCATGTTTCAGCTTGGCACGCAGGCGGTCAAACTCCTCACGGGCATCGTTATAGTAATCCTCATATTTAGCTATCTTCTCCAGATTGTCGAGATAGGTCTCCGTGCTGCGGTCATATTTGAAGTTGCTCTTCATGACCATCTGCTTGAAGTCTTCGTAGTCCTCGTCGGTCAGCATAAACTCCCGAGGCGACGCAATCTGATCGTGACGGGCCAGATAGTCTAACTCGTAGTTCAGCACCAGCTCACTGGAGTCAACAAGCTGCGTCAGGCTGAAGACCAGATTGGAGACTGAGTCGGGCTTCACCTCCACGTCGGGCATGATGCCGCCGCCGTCTCTCACCTCCCGGCCATTGGCCGTATGGAAGACATGCGTCAGCGAGTCGGGCACACGCTCACCATAGAGTGATCGGTTTCCTCCGTTCTCCCTTGTCTTGGCATAGTTGATAGCCTGTATGCAACGCCCGCTGGGAATGTAGTATTTATTGGTAGTAAGCTTCAATGTTCCGTTATAGGGCATGTCGATGGTCATCTGCACCAGTCCCTTACCGAAGGTGCGGGTGCCGACAATGACGGCGCGGTCCATATCCTGCAGAGCCCCACTGGTAATCTCACTGGCCGAGGCAGTGTTGCCGTTGACCAGCACGGCAATGGGCATCAGCGTATCCAGCGGTTCCACGGTAGTCTTATAGTCATGGTTGGCACGCGCCAGCTTGCCGCGGTTGGAAACCACAAGTCGTCCCTTGGGCACAAACATATTGACGATGTTCACAGCCTCCATCTCCGAACCGCCACCGTTGTCACGCAAATCGAGGAGCAGCGAACGCATGCCCTGCTTTTTCAGGTCTATAAAGGCACGGCGCACATCCTTCGACGCATTCTCCGTGAAAGAATGTAAGGCGATATACCCCACCCCGTTCTCCAGCAGGCCGTAGTAAGGAATGGCAGGGGTCTGGATGGCCTTGCGGGTGACGCGCCGTGTCAGCACCTCACCGGTGGCCGGACGTCTCACCTTCAGTTCAAAGGTCGTACCGGCCTCTCCGCGCAGATGCTCACTGACATAGCTCGTGCTCTTCCCTTCCATCGACTCTCCGTCAATGCTCTCAATGATATCACCCATCCTCACTCCGGCCTCTGCCGATGGCATACCCTCATAGGGTTCACCAATCACCACACGCCCAAGTGCAAAGTTATAGCGAATGATGGCGCCGAAGCCGGCATAGGTTCCAGTACGCAGGAAGGTCAGGTCTTTCACCTTCTCCTCCGGGTAGTATTCCGTATAGGGGTCGAGACTTCTGAGCATGGCATTGATACCAGTTCCCACCACCTCATTGGCATCAAGGGTATCGACATACAACATGTCCAGATGTTTATAGATGACGTTCAGCACGTCCAGGTTTTTCACAATGTTGAAATTATGGTCACTTCCTTGCGCTACCCCAGGAACGGCGGATAGCCAGGCGACCACAATCATCAGCATTTCTCTTATCTTGTCAGTTCTCATCAGATTATTTCCACGTTTTCTACATGCAAAAGTACAATTTAATGTTCTAACAGAAGACTTTCTATTCATAAATTTACGATATTTTTAAAAAAATCAAAAAAAATCGCAGAAAAGTTTGGTGGTTTCAAAATTTCGATGTACTTTTGCAACCGCAATCGAAAAGATTACTGCTTCAGTAGCTCAGTTGGTTAGAGCACCTGACTGTTAATCAGGGGGTCGTTGGTTCAAGCCCATCCTGAAGCGCCAAAGAAAGAGTCCTGTAGGTCAATGACTTACAGGACTTTTCTTTTTCTCACATTTCCGCTGAGCCCCTATTCACTTGCCCATTACAGCGCAAAATAAAGGCTCAGCGGATTTACCCGGTTGGTAAAGCTTGGCTAATCAAGAATAAAGTA
>CAMNOK010000045.1 GCA_946546825.1 uncultured bacterium | reverse complement strand
GACTTCTTCTGAATAGCATAAGCCATCTTCTTCAATCCCCAGGCCTCTTCGTTCAAAATCTCTGCACCATTGTCAGTGAGAATCTTCTTGAATTTAGCGACCGTTTCCTTCATCTGATCATCAGACAAAACGGGAGTTAAAATGAAAACGGTTTCGTATTGATTCATACTACTTAAATGATAAATAATTAATTATAAAACACTTTTTGATGAGGCATTTTCCACCTCATTTGCATTTTGCGGGTGCAAAGGTACCTATTTTAAAGGGAAAAGAAGCGTCTTTATACTCCTTTTCCCTTAAAATTATAATCTTTTAACTTTTGCGGGATATCAATCTTCGTCAGGTGTGATGAGTTTATATCCTTTTCCGTGGATATTGATAATTTCTATTTGCTCATCATCTTTAAGATGTTTGCGCAGCTTGGTGATATAAACATCCATCGAGCGTGCATTAAAATAGTTATCATCTATCCAAATGGTTTTCAATGCGAAGTCGCGCTGCAGGATTTCGTTAGCATGACTACACAGGAGGGCCAGCAGTTCATTCTCTTTTGTGGTGAGTTTTGTCTGCTTTTCACCAATACTGAGCAATTGTTTTTGGGTATCGAAAGTAAACTTACCGATATGATAAAGAGTTGATTCTTTGGTCTTTTTGCCTCTCACACGGCGTAGGATAGCTTCAATACGGAACACGAGTTCCTCCATAGAGAAGGGTTTAGTGATATAGTCATCCGCACCCAACTTGAAACCTTCGAGGATATCCTCTTTCAAGGTCTTGGCTGTCAAGAAAATGATCGGCATTTCCACATTAGCCTGTCGGATTTCCTGTGCCAGTGTGAAGCCATCTTTCTTAGGCATCATCACATCGAGCACGCAGATGTCATACTTTGTCTTGAGAAATGCTTTGTAACCAGCCTCACCATCGGGACACAGTTCCGTGGCATACCCTTTAGCCTGCAGATACTCGCGAAGAAGCATGCCGAGGTTCTCGTCGTCTTCGCACAATAAGATTTTCAGTTTGTCGTCCATAATTCTTTCCTTTTATTGGGGTTATACATTCTTTATTGTTTTTTCAGTCTTCTTTGAGAACTGGCAGCTTAATGGTAAACTTGGTACCCTTACCGTAATCGCTGTCCACTTTAATCTCTCCCTGATGTAGATCAACGATTTTTTTGACGTATGCCAATCCTAATCCAAAGCCTTTCACATCGTGCACATTCCCTGTGTGGACGCGGTAGAACTTATCGAAGACCTTTTTCAAGTTTTCCCTTTTGATACCAATGCCTGTATCCCGGATACTAAGGAAGAGGTGTTCATTGTCGTTCCAAGTCTTAATATAGATGTCTATAGGCTGATCGGGCTTACGATATTTCACAGCATTGTCCAACAGGTTGTTGATAGCGTTTTGGAAGTGCACTTCATCAACATAGATAGCAGAGTCTATAGCCTCTATCTCCGTATAGATCTTTCCACCAGTATGCTCGACACGCAATGTAAATGAATGTGCTATATTCTCAACCATTTCATTGAGGTCCAGTTCCTTTTTCTTGAACACTGCTTTCTTTCTGTCGAACATAGACATCTGCAGCACTTTTTCCACCAGGAACCGCAAGCGTTTGGCTTCGTCATTAATGACACTTCCCAAATGTTTCATCATGGCCTCGCTCTTTGTCACGCTGTCATCGTTTAACATCTGTGCAGCCAGGGAAATACTTGCTATCGGAGTTTTCAGTTCATGAGTCATGTTATTGATAAAGTCATTCTTTATCTCTGTGTATCGTTTTTGGCGGAACACCAAAATCAGCGTGATGATAAATGTCACGAGGAGCACAAGTGTGAAGATGACCGAGGGGATCATGAATCTGACACTGGAGAAGATGTAAGAGTTCATGTCGGGGAAATGGATTTTCACCACGCCCATTTTCGACTGGGGGTCATTTCTGAAGAGCACCTGCGAATAGCCATTTTCCTCTCCATCCTCCGTATAGTCCGGACAGCGATAGACCTCTCTTCCATCCTGCGTCGAGACCGTGAAGTGGTAAGGAATATTGATTCCATTGTTCATCAGCTCATTTTTCAGGCTCAGGTCAAACATCTTGAAGTTGATGCGCTCTTTCAACGGCTTGTCACTTGCAGAATAAAGAATAGAATACACCACCTCGTCGAGCAGTGCTTTCTGATAGATATATCTGTTTTTGATAATCTGTTGCATCGACTTATTTGCTTCAGAGATAGCATTCTTGTCGGTGCGTAGGATCATAGCCTTGGGCATCTGAGAAGGTTTTGTTTCTATTGTCTTCAGTTCAAACGACGAATAGATAGTACCGTCTTTCCCCACAACAGAATACTGGTGGCTGGTTTGTATGCTTCCATCGGGCTGTCCGCTTCTCGTTCCTATGGAATCCAGCCTGATTGCCCTCCGTTCTGTTTCGTTCACGTCTTTCTCAAGATAGCGCAGGGTCTCATTCAGCTCCAGGTTTCGACTGGCCTGATAGAGAGCTCTGTTGACCGACTCGTCAAACTGTTCTTTCTTCATCTCTGCCATTTCCTTGATGTACTGCAACTGCAAGAAAAGCAAAGCCAAGAAAGAAAGCCCCATAATGGTTGCTATGGTCCAAATTGTTCTTTGTTTCATCTTTGTCCTGCCTACTTGTCTTATAGACAGGACAAAGATAGCACTTATCTTAATTGATTAACACAAATATGTTAATTATTTGGCGATAATAAACAGAAATTAACAAATTACAAACATCTTAATTGCAAATCGTTCATTTACCTCCGAAGTTCACCATCCATTTTCCTTCCTTTGTTTTGATCATTCGGAACTCACTTTCCTCTGTCTGTTCGTTGCCAAAGGTGATGGCCATTTTCACGGTAGCCCGGTCACCCTTCACATCTTCACTGACAACCTTATAAGATTGGATTCCTCCTTTTCTCTCCAGTTCGCGTCTGATGAAGCCTTCCATCATTTCGTAAATCTGGTCTTTCTGTTGTCCCGTAGCCTCCTCGCTTTGCGTTTCTTCTTCTGGATAGTATAACATGTTGACATACGCTTTGATGTCGCCCTTCTTCATGAGTTCCACCACCTGTCCGGCAGCTTCACCCGGAGTATTGTCACTGCCACAGGCACCGAGAAGGACGCATGCGGTTATCAACAGCCAACAGATAAATTGTCTTTTCATCTTGAATCATTATATTTAATAGGTGTCTAAAAGAAGGTCCGGCTGACATCAGCCGGACCCCTGTCATCAATTACACTCGTCTTTACTCTTCATCCTTTGCCTCTGCCTCATGAGCAGCGATAAGCTGTTGCTGAATATCAGCAGGAACAAGTTCGTAGCTTGCAAACTTCGTTGTAAACGAGGCGCGTCCGCCAGTCAGAGAGCTGAGGGCGATAGAATAGTTAGCAAGTTCCTTCAGAGGAATCTTGGCAGAAAGTTTCTGGTATCCAGCTTCACTATCCATACCCATAATGAGCGCACGACGGCCCTGCAGGTCACTCATCACGTCACCCATATAATCGCTGGGAACAAATACTTCCAAGTCATAGATAGGCTCCAGGATCTTCGGGCCTGCCTCACGGAAGGCTGCAGAGAAGGCCTGGCGTGCAGCCAACATAAACGATAGTTCATTGGAATCGACCGGGTGCATCTTTCCGTCATATACAATGACACGCACATCGCGGGCATAAGAACCTGTCAGCGGTCCCTGCTCCATGCGTTCCATGATACCTTTCAGGATGGCCGGCATGAAGCGGGCATCGATGGCACCACCGACCACGGAGTTGATGAAGACGAGTTTTCCGCCCCACTCCAAGTCAATCTCTTCCTTACCTTTCAGGTTCATCTTGAATTCCTGGCCATTGATCTTGAATGATGTGGGATCAGGCATACCCTCAGCATAAGGCTCAACGATGAGGTGAACTTCACCAAACTGTCCGGCACCTCCCGACTGCTTCTTGTGGCGATAGTCCGCACGGGCCATCTTCGTAATAGTCTCACGATAAGGAATCTTCGGTTCCTCAAATTCCACCTGTATCTTCTCATTGTTTTCCAGTCGCCACTTCAATGTGCGCAAGTGGAATTCACCTTGACCATGGATGATGGTCTGGCGTAGTTCCTTCGACTGCTCTACAACCCATGTCGGATCCTCCTGACGCATACGCAGCACTGCTGCCATGAGTTTTTCCATTTCCGAGGAGTTGACAGGCTTAATGGCACGAGAATACTTTGAGTTAGGATATTTGATAAAGTCAAATCGATGTTCTACATCCTTGGCATTGAGAGTGTTTCCAGTCTTCACATCCTTGAGTTTCACAGTACAGCCAATGTCACCTGCTTTCAGCTCGTCAACGGGAATACGGTTGGCACCGGCGCAGGCATAGATGGTACCAATACGTTCCTTGGAACCACGGTCAGCATTGGAGAGATCATCACCAGACTTGACGCTTCCGCTCATCACCTTGAAATAAGAAACCTCACCGATATGAGGCTCCAGACCAGTCTTGAAGAAATAAAGCGATGTAGGAGCAGTGGAGTCGGCAGGAACTTCCTCACCACGGGTGTTGTGCACCTTCGGCATCTCGCTTACAAACGGGACCACGTTACCGAGGAACTCCATCAGGCGACGAACGCCCATGTCCTTCCCTGCACAAACACAGAAGACTGGGAATATGGAGCGTGTAACCAGTCCCTTGCGGATGCCTTCACGCATCTCGTCCTCGGTGAGTGTTTCCGATTCAAAAAACTTCTCCATCAGTGTATCGTCGTTGGCGGCGGCAGCCTCTACCAGGGCAGCATGCAACTCCTTGGCCTTCTCCATCTCTTCGGCGGGGATGTCTTCAATGATGGGTGCTCCGCCCTCGGGCTTCCATGAATATTTTTTCATCAGCAACACGTCGATGACAGCATTGAAACCGGCACCTGTCGCAATAGGATACTGTACCGGAACGCATTTGGAGCCATAGATGTCGCGCATACTTGACAGGATAACATCAAAGTCACAGTTCTCGCGGTCGAGCTGGTTCACCAGGAAGATAACAGGTTTCTGTAGTTTCTCTGTGTAACGGAAAGCGTTCTGCGTGCCCACCTCTGGACCATACTGGCCGTTAATCAGGATGACAGCCTGGTCGGTAACATTCAGGGCTGTAATGGCGCCACCTACGAAGTCGTCACTTCCCGGGCAGTCTATGATGTTCAGTTTCTTGTTGTTCCACTCCACATGGAACACAGTAGGAAACACAGAGTAGCCATATTCCTGCTCTACAGGGAAATAGTCACTGACGGTGTTTTTCTGCTCCACTGTACCACGGCGCTTGGTGATACCGGCTTCATACAACATACTTTCGGCAAGAGTAGTCTTGCCGCTTCCCGCACTGCCAATCAGCGCAATGTTCTTAATCTCGTTAGTCTGATAAACTTTCATATTGTTTTAGTTTTTAGGTTTATTGTTCGATTAGCGACGATAAAGGTAGCTATTTTCAAGCAAAAGGCCATCAATAGCTACCATTAATTAATATTTATTAACTCTACAAAAACAAACAAATTCGCAACTTTTTTACGCTTTGGCATGTTCGTTTGTGGAGATATTCAGTAAAAAATCGTAACTTTGCCGCATGGCAGGACTTTACATCCATATACCCTTTTGCAAGAGTCGCTGCATCTACTGTGGTTTCTACTCTACCACACTCCTTACATGGCGCGACCGTTATGTTGATGCCTTATGTAAGGAGATGGCGTTGCGTCCTGCCTCCTCACCCTTGTCAACAATCTACCTGGGAGGTGGTACACCATCACTTCTGACACCCCGACAGCTGGAACAGCTTTTTCATAATATAAATAAGGTGTATGGCTGCAACCCACTGTCTGCCGACAAGGATTCTATTCCCATGGAGATAACTATCGAGTGCAACCCCGACGACATCACGCCTGAGTTTGCAAAAGACCTGGCGCAGCTGCCTGTCAATCGTGTTTCCATGGGGGCGCAAACCTTCAACGATGACCGCCTCCGTTTTCTGCGCCGCCGACATAACTCCCAACAGATTTCCCTTGCCATGCAACGGTTGCGGCAAGCGGGCATCGGCAACGTGAGCATAGACTTGATGTTCGGTTTTCCTCAAGAGACTTTGGAAGAATGGGAAACAGACATCCGTCAGGCCTTATCCCTACAACCTGACCATATCTCGGCCTATAGTCTAATGTATGAGGAAGGCACACCGCTCTACGATTTAAAAGCAAGAAGTCAGTATCAAGAAGACGGGGGCGGGGTGACGCCTGTTGACGAGGAGACAGAACTCCACATGTATTCCCTGCTCACGGACCGTCTGGCAGCTGCCGGCTACGAACACTATGAAATCAGCAACTGGGCTCGCCCGGGCTACCGTTCACGCCACAACAGCAGCTATTGGCAGGGAGTTCCCTACATAGGCATTGGAGCCGCGGCCCACTCTTTCGACCTCCTTACACGCTCATGGAATGTAAGCAATCTCTTTCAGTATATGAAGCATATCGAACAAGGTCAGCTTCCGTCCGAACAGGAGACATTGGATGACGACACCCGCTACAATGACTTGATTACAACAGCCTTGCGGACATGCGAGGGCATCTGTCTCGACCAGATAGAAGAAAAATACAGAAGCTATCTGTTGGATAACGCGCAATCCTCACTGACCCATGGTCTTCTCACCATTGACAATGGACGCATCCGCCTGACACGCCAAGGACTTTTCGTTAGCGACGACGTTATGAGCGACCTCATCTATGTCTAAAAATATGTCCCCGGCCTCGAGCCTATTTCCTAAAAAATTTTGAAAGATAGGCTGCAGTCAACGTGGCCACCTGCGTCTCTCTGTTGGAGAAGCCGTGGTCGGCTTTTTCCAGTAAGGTCAGTTCACTGTCTTTGATGACATAATGGAAGCGTTGTCCGTAGGTATATGGCACTACGGTGTCATAAGTTCCATGGATGATATAGGCAGCACCCTCATACAGTCGGGCCGTCTCGTAGATAGGCAGGGTCTGTGCCACGCGTGCATACTCTCTTCCCAACCACAAGTCACCATGAACATGGGCTCGCTCCGGAAGGTCGTGTGGGTTATACATCTGACCAAAAAGATAGCCACGCAGTGCATCATCACGCAACACTCCGGCAGGAGCAAGCAGCACCTCTGCGGCAATCTTCCCACAGCCCAACTGGGCCGCGGTCATAGCGGTCACCACCCCACCCTGCGAATGGCCGACCATGGCCACACCATCTACATAGGGAAGCCGACAAACATATTCATACACCTTCTTGGCATCCTCTATCTCGTTCAATACGGTCATATTCTCAAAGGCGCCCTCGCTCTTGCCGTGGCCATTGAAGTCAAAAAGGATAGCTGCCATCCCGTGGGCCAGCAAACTGTCAGCCACCTCCTGCAGCAGACGGGCCTCCTTATTGCCCGTGAAGCCATGACAAACGATGACCATTGGCAACTGCTCTCCCTTCCAGTGGTCGGGGGTCCGGATGACAGCCGACAACTTACCTACCGCACCTTGAATCTCTACCTGTTCAGTCTTGGCTGCGACTTGCATTGCTAACAGGACAGCTATCATCATGACAAACATTTTCTTCATATTCTCACAGTTTTTATGGATTATACTTATTTTCTCAGAATCACATAGACGATGACCGGCACGCCAACCAGCGGGGTAACGGTGTTCAGCGGAATGGCGTTGCCATCAGCAGGAAGATAGCACAACCAGTTGCACAACAGGGCGACGGCGGCTCCCATCAGGACAGTGGCAGGCATCAGAACCCGATGGTTCTCCGTAACCAGCAGCAGGCGGGCTATATGGGGAACGGCCAGGCCGATAAAGGCTACAGGTCCGCAAAAGGCAGTGGTGACGGCACAGAGTAGCCCTGTCACCATCAGAAGCATCTGACTCAACCGCCGTGTGTTCACGCCAAGGTTCCGGGCATAGGTGTTGCCCAGCACCCACGCATTCAAGGGTTTGACCAGCAATAGCGCACAGGACAGCCCTACGATGACGAGTCCGATGAAATAGGGTATCTGTCTCATCGAAACTCCGCTGAAGCTGCCCATTCCCCACATCATGTAGGAGCGCACGCCCTCTTCCGTTGCCATGTAGTTCAGCATGGAGATGACTGCCGAGGAGAGATATCCGGTCATCATGCCGACGATGAGAAGCATGACGTGGTTTTTCACCATGGTGGAAAACAACAAGAGCAGGCCCATGACTGCCATGGCACCGATGAAAGCCGACACAACTACTGCCATAAAGCCCTCCACTGGCAGAAGTTCCAGGGAGGCACCTCCCCCGAAGCCGAGCATCACCAGTGCCACGCCCAATGCTGCACCATTGGTGATGCCAAAGATTCCGGGGCCCGCCAGCGGATTGCGAAAAGCTGTCTGCAACAGCAGTCCACTTGTTGCCAAGGCTCCGCCACAGAGCATGGCCGTGAGTGCCTGGGGCAAGCGTGTCTCCATCACGATATAGTTCCATGTCGGCCTTGTCGCTTCTCCTCCCGTTAAAATGGTCAGCACCTCTCTAAAGGGAATGCTGACGGATCCTGTCAGGAGGTTCATCCCGAACAACAGGAAGACGATGGGTATCATGACTATCCAGTATAGTTGCTGCTTCATTATTGCTCTTTTACTCTTGTAAGATAACGAAGTTTTGATGACATGATGCTGTCTTGACAACACAGTTTCACATAGTCGGCCAACAGCCAGTCGGGCCGAAACGACACCTCTTCAAAATAGGGCACCTGTAAACTGTTGACGTAATAGACCTGACGGGTTCGGAAGGCTTTAAGTTGGGCATAGCCGTGATACTCGGCCTCCAACAGTCTGTAGTCGGGCGGACGGGTGCCAATATAGTTGAATACCCACACGTCGGCATCACCGGCACGGTCTATTACGGTCTCAAACGACAATGGCAGGCTGCCGCTGTGGTTATCCTTTGCCCAAGGGTAGCACCCACCGGCATCCTGCAGCAGCCGCCCCATACTGCTCCGTCCACCAGGTACATACCAGGTGCCTCCCGTCAGTCGTTCTGTCAAGACCGACCGATGGACCTTCGACTTCTGCGCCTGCCGCTTCAGCTTCAGGTATCGGCTTTCGACCACTGCAAACAGTGAATCGGCCTCTCGCTCCTTGCCAACCAGCAGTCCGTAGAACTTCATCCACTCTGCCCGCCCCAATGCCGAGGTTTCCATATAGTCGGCACACTCTATGAGCGGTATGCCTAATGTTTCCAGTCGTCCGTAACCACCACTATTTTCGAAAGGCGACAGCCACACAGCGTCGGCCTTCATTTCGACAATCTTCTCTATGTCGGGCGTCATCGAGTCACCGCAGTCAGTGATATCCTTTCCTACCCTTCTGTGAATCTCCGGCAGATTCATGTATTTCAGGTCGGCCACACCCTTGATGACATCTGCGGCCCCTAACATCTGAAGCAGTGAGGCATGGGCCGTGTTGAACACCACACAACGGCTCAATGGCTTTCGGTGTTCATAGGTTCTCATGACACGTCCCTCGTGCCAAGGGTCCTTCAGTGTCACCTCCACGCGGTCAGCATAGCGCACCATCGTGAGGTGCTCAGCATACTTCATCGGTATCGTGTCGCCCACATCACCCTGTCTCTGCCCGTCACCTGCCTTATTTCCGCAGGCTGACAGCAGTATGCACAGCAGTATGTTAAAGATGTCTTTTCTCGCCATTGCTATTGAGGAGTTGTAGAAGTTCTGCGGTCTCTGACTGGTATCATTTCTCGTGCAAAGATACAACAAAATCTTGAAACAACTTGTCTGTTTAGTATAATTATATTACCTTTGTCACGACATGAACGACAATCAATTTTCAAGGACACAGCTGCTCTTTGGACGAGAAGCCTTGGAACGACTGGCCAAGGCGAAGGTGGCAGTCTTCGGTGTGGGCGGCGTCGGCGGCTATGCAGTAGAGGTGCTGGCACGAAGCGGTGTTGGCACCCTGGCACTGGTCGATAACGACTGCGTGAGTCTGAGCAACCTCAACCGTCAGCTCATTGCCCTGCACTCTACCGTAGGGCGCCTGAAGGTTGACGTCTTTGCAGAGCGCATACACGACATCAACCCCGACTGCATCGTCAGGAAGTTCCCCATGTTCTACCTGCCGGAGAATGCCGACGAGATAGCCCTCACGGACTACGACTATGTGGTAGATTGCATTGACACGGTGAAGGCAAAGCTTGAGCTCATTCGCCGCTGCCATCGGCTGGACATCCCCATCATCTCAAGTATGGGAGCTGCCAACAAGCTCGACCCGACGGCCTTTCGCGTAAGTGACATCTCGAAGACCAGCATGGATCCTCTGGCCAAGGTGCTGCGCAAGACGCTGCGCAAGGAGGGCATCCTGCACTTCAAGGTTGTATATAGCGAGGAAGAGCCCCGCCAGCCCATCATCGAAGACGAAGAAAGCCGTAGGGAGGCCGAGGCCCTTGCAGGCAACGGCCGCCGGTCGTTGCCTGCCTCATGCGCCTTCGTGCCTGCTGCCGCCGGCTTAATCATTGGTGGCGAGGTTGTCAAAGCACTGGCTCTATGACGAAGTCACAGGCCGAAAACCACTCTCCGAACCAGCTCTTGCCTGTGAACTTCGGGTCGGTGGTGACTCCATATTTAACGGCCGTGGTTTCCTTGATGACGATGGGAGCTATGACAAGGCGGTTCCAGCCGAATCCTTTTTCGTCGTTGACGATGGCCAACGATGTTGTATAGCCGTCGGCTGACCGTCCCAAGTTCATCAGACTGTCGCGCTTTGCCTTAGCTTCCGCCCAGATGGAGCCGCCCGTATTTCCCGTTGCGGGGATCTCTAAGAGTTCTTTCTTTCCATCAATCAGGGTATAGATGAAGGCTCCGTTGCCGTTGGCCCTGGCAGCAACGGTCAGTTTATAGCGGCCGGGCATAAGGGTGTCAGTGCGCTCGGCACGGTAGCGTTGCCTATGACGATGGTCATAGCAGTCGAGATAGCGGTTGTTTTCCTGGCCGTCCACATAATACTGTCCGTATGCCGTAAAGCGGTCGTTGCAACCTTCTGCATTCAGAATTTCCCAGCCATTAGCACTGAGGAATTCCCACTCGTGCTCCTGGATGTAGATGCCGTTGTGCATATTTTCCGCACGGCGTTCTTCCTCCCACTCTATCTTCATTTTCTGATACCATTCGTCATGATTCTTGGCAATATTTGCAAAACACATGGTTCCCGTGATGAGTGAAATGATAAACAGGATGCACCACACAACGAGTATTGCTATGCGCTGGCCATAGCCCATCTTTTCCAGCAAGCCAAATTCGTTGAGCAGCGAATGTATAATGCTGTAGATGGTCAGCAGCAGAGTGATACCGCCTGCTATGGTGAATATGATGAGCGGAACCTGGATGTCGGGAACTATTGACTGGAAGTCGGCAGATGAGAAGAAGGATGTGTTCCACAGTGTCGGACAGAAGTAGAAGACCACCACAAAGACCAATGCTGCAAGACAGGAAAGGGCTATCATCACAGCCACGAAGTAGATGAACCAGCGCAACAGGGTTCCAAAGACCTTAAAAAGAATGGTAAAGAGTGAGCCTGCTCCGCCTTTTCTTACGGAGGATGCCCGCTCCATGGTTGTCTTCATTTCTTCGCCGAGGTTCTTGGGATTCACCTGGCGGCCTTTCATGCGCAGACGCTCCTCCGGGGTTTCGGCAGCGGGCATCAGGATGGCAAGCACGATGTAGGCAAGCACCGCCATCCAGACAGCTCTTCCGTAAGAGAGCATCCAACTGAAGAGCACGAAGCAAACTACGGCCAGCCTGCACACGAAGGCATCTACGCCCAACCATGTGGCAATGCCAGAGAGTACACCCATGAGTTTCATGTCTTCCTGGTTACGGTAGAGACGTTTCGTGAAGAGGCTCTGGTTTTTCTTCGGTTCTTCTTTCGCGTTTTCAGCGGTGCCATTGTCTGTATCTCCTGCAGCGTTGGTGTCCGTTGCGTCCATTTCGTCGGGACTTCCCACACGACGGATAATGGTTTGTATGTGTTCTATGGTGATGGCTTCTGTGCCATTGGCCTTCAGTTCGTCCAAAAGCTCGGCTATGCGGGCCTCAATGTCGTCGGCAATCTCGTCGCCGCCTTCCTGCTTCTTGAAGTAGTTGCGCAGGCTGTCAGTGTAGGTACGAAGCAGCTGGTAAGCATCTTCATCAATGTTGAAAAGCCGGCCGCACAGGTTGATGGTGATATTCTTTTTCATAATTTCAGTTTGTTTTAGTTTTTAAGTATCTGTACCGTGTTCTCTATCTCTCCCCACGCCGCGTCAAGCCCGGCAAGAAACTGCTCGCCGGCAGGCGTCAGCTCATAGTATTTGCGGGGAGGTCCCTGCGTACTCTCCTGCCACCGGTAGGCCAGCAGGCCGTCGTTCTTCAGCCGCGTCAGCAGCGGATAGAGTGTTCCTTCCACGACGAGCAGGTCGGCATCGCGCAACTGCTGGATGATGTCCGACGCATAAGACGATCGTCGCCTCAGCAGAAGCAGGACGCAGTATTCCAGCATCCCCTTCCGCATCTGTGATTTTGCATTTTCGATGTTCATAATTTTATTTGTTTGCGTTCAGTCTGTCGGGGGGCTTTCCAGCCCTCTTCTCTTTCGACGGTGCAAAGATATGCAAAACTTTAGTACCTTGCAATACAAAGTACTATAAAATAGCAAACAAATAACTTTCTTTAACAATCAGTTCCTCCTAATGCGTCATTCCTTCCAGTTCCTCGGCGAGTTGCATCCAGCGTTCGTTCTCAGCATCGAGAGCCTGCATGGTTTGAGAGTATTCCTCGATGAGCTTCATGTCGGTGGCGTGCTCCGGGCTCGACAGTAGCTTGTCCATCTCCTTGATGCGAGCTTCCATTCGAGCTATCTTCTCCTCGCTCTCCTTCACTGCTTTTTCCTGGCGCTTCACCTTCTTCTGCTGCTCCTTACGTTCAGCATAAGAGGATGCTCCTTCCAATTTCGTCTCGCTGGATGACCCCTGCGGTGCGACACCTTTTCCCGTAAGACTGTTTGCGGCAGCTGTAGCAGTAGTCCCTCCTCCCGTTAGAGAGAGTTGGAAGGGACTCTTCCTCAACCAGTCATAGATGCCGCCAAGATATTCCTTCACCCTGCCACCGCCAAACTCATAGACCTTTGTGACCAGTCCGTCGAGAAACTCGCGGTCGTGGCTGACGATGATGGCCGTGCCGTCGAAAGCACGGATGGCCTCCTTCAGCACATCCTTCGACTGCATGTCGAGGTGGTTGGTGGGCTCGTCGAGGATGAGCAGGTTTACCGGTTCCAGCAACAAGCGAATCATGGCCAGCCGACTGCGCTCGCCACCTGAGAGCACCTTCACTTTCTTTTCAGACTCCTCGCCGCCAAACATGAAAGCGCCGAGGATGTCGTTGATGCGCAGGCGTATCTCACCACGCGCCACGCGGTCGATGGTCTCAAAGACGGTCAGCTCTTCGTCGAGCAGCTGTGCTTGATTTTGGGCGAAGTAGCCTATCTGTACGTTGTGGCCCACTTTCAGCATGCCGTCAAAGGGAATTTCTCCCATGATACATTTCACCAGCGTTGACTTGCCTTCACCGTTCTTACCGACAAAGGCCACTTTCTCGCCCCGCTTGATGGTGAGATTCACCCGCGAGAAGACTTCGTGGTCGTAGCTCTTGGCCACCTCGTCGCAGATGATGGGATAGTCACCACTCCTGAGACAAGGCGGAAACTTCAGGTGGAGCGCCGAGTTATCGACCTCATCAACCTCGATGGGAACGATCTTCTCCAGCTGCTTCACCTTCTGCTGCACCTGCACGGCCTTGGTGGCCTGATAGCGGAAGCGCTCTATGAAGGCTTTCATCTCCTGAATCTCTTTCTGCTGGTTCTCGTAGGCCCGCAGCTGCTGTTCACGGCGCTCACGGCGCAGTACGACATACTCATCGTACTTCACCTTGTAATCCACTATCTGTCCACAGGAAATCTCAAGTGTGCGATTGGTCACGTTGTTGATGAAGGCCCGGTCGTGACTCACCAGCACCACAGCCGAGGGCGACTGTGACAGGAATTGCTCCAGCCACTGTATGGATTCTATGTCGAGATGGTTGGTGGGCTCGTCGAGTAAGAGCACGTCGGGGCGACGCAACAGAATTTTGGCCAGCTCGATGCGCATGCGCCAGCCACCGGAGAACTCGCTGGTTGGACGACTGAAGTCTCTACGCTCGAAGCCCAAGCCCGTCAGCGTGCGCTCCATCTCCCCCTCATAGCCTTCGCCGCCAAGCATCTGAAAACGCTCGTGTTCTGTCGTATAGCGCTCTACCAGAGTCATATACTCAACACTCTCATAATCAGTGCGTTCCGACATTTCGCTCTCCATTCGCTTCAAGCGTTCTGCCATGCGGGTTTTATCGGCAAAGGCTTTACGGGTCTCCTCTATCACGGTGGTGTCATCAGAGATTTTCATCACCTGTGGCAGGTAGCCAATGGTGGTGTCGTTGGGAATAGCCACCGTTCCCGCTGTGGGCTGCTGCATGCCGGCAATGATTTTCAGCAGGGTTGATTTGCCGGCACCGTTCTTGCCGACAAGCGCTATGCGGTCGCGGTCGTTCACCACGAAACTGGCCCCGCTGAACAGGGGCTTTACGCCAAACTCTACCTTCAGTCCTTCTATCGAAATCATGGTTTTTCTGTACTATCGTTCCTCCAAACTCCCTTGCATTTTGTTTTTCAGTTGCAAAGGTACAAAAGTTTTCTGAAACCACAAAATCGTCTTTTTGTCCGC
>CAMNOK010000044.1 GCA_946546825.1 uncultured bacterium | reverse complement strand
AAGGGCGTCTGGGGACGGCATCAGGAAGTACTGAAAACAGATGTCTTTTGGCAACACTTTTTCCCAGATTGCGAAAAGACGATGTAAAGATTTTTTAGTTTCACTACCGGCTATGTAACTGCTTCCGAAACTTTTTTGTTTAAAATAGAATAGCTCTTACATTTAGAACATTATCAAGTTACGAAAATAAAATCATTTTTGTTTTACGTTTCCCGACTTTTTTGTATCTTTGCCACCAAGATCTACTATTACTCACATAACAAGTAACACCGAAAAGACTATGAGAAAAACATTAGTGCTGACAGCACTGTATCTGTCAACAATTGTGCAGGCGCAAACGCTGCCCTACCAGAATCCGGAGTTGAATGCGCACGACCGTGCCATAGACCTCTGCAGCCGGCTAACCTTAGAAGAGAAGGCATCACTGATGCTCGACGAGAGTCCTGCCATACCTCGTCTCGGCATCAAGAAATTCTATTGGTGGAGCGAAGCTCTCCATGGTGCTGCCAACATGGGTAACGTGACGGTGTTTCCCGAACCTATTGCCATGGCTGCCTCCTGGAACCCAGACCTGTTATATAAGGTGTTCGATGTAGCCAGTACGGAGTTTCGAGCCCAGTACAACCACAGATTGCAAAACGGTGGAGAGAACGAGAAGTTTCACAGCCTGTCTGTATGGACACCCAATGTGAATATCTTCCGTGACCCACGCTGGGGACGCGGTCAAGAGACCTACGGGGAAGACCCCTACCTGACATCGGTCATGGGTACCCAGGTAGTGCGCGGTCTGCAAGGACCTGAGACATCCAAATATCGCAAGCTCTGGGCTTGTGCCAAGCACTATGCCGTGCACAGCGGACCTGAATACACCCGCCACACCGCCAACCTGACGAATGTCAGCGCTCGCGACCTGTGGGAGACCTATCTTCCTGCTTTCAAAACACTGGTTCAGGATGCAAAGGTGCGCGAGGTGATGTGTGCCTACCAGCGACTGGACGATGAGCCCTGCTGCGGTAACAGCCGGCTGCTGCAACAGATTCTCCGCGACGAGTGGGGCTTTAAGTATCTCGTAGTCAGCGACTGCGGTGCTGTGAGCGATTTTTACCAAAACCACAAGTCGTCGAGCGATGCCGTCCATGCCGCCAAAGTGGGAACGCTGGCCGGCACCGATGTGGAGTGCGGGTGGGGCTACGTCTATCGGAGCATTCCCGAAGCCGTTCGCCGCGGCTTCATCACCGAGCAGGAGGTTGACAAGCATGTAGTCAGACTCTTAGAGGGTCGCTTCGACCTGGGCGAGATGGACGACCCGTCGCTGGTGGAGTGGTCGCAGATACCCCTCTCAGCAATGTCCACGAAAGAAAGTGCACAGAAAGCACTCGACATGGCCCGACAGAGCATTGTGCTCCTGCAAAACAAGAAACAGGTACTTCCGCTAAAAGCCAACAAGGAGCGCATCGCCGTCATCGGTCCTAACGCCGACAACAGGACCATGATGTGGGGAAACTACAATGGCACGCCCAACCACACCATTACCATCCTTGAAGGCATACGACAATACAACAAGAACGTGTTCTACCTCCAAGGCTGCGACCTCACCAGCGACAAGGTGATGGACGGACTGATGGACTCCGACTGCCAGACAGACGGACAGAAGGGCATGCGCGGAACATTCTGGAACAACACCGAGATGAAGGGTACTCCCGTTACCACCCAATACTACACAGCTCCGATTGCCGTCACCACAGCCGGCATGCACAACTTTGCCCCCAACGTAAACATCACCGACTTCTCGGCCAAGTATGAGACGACCTTTACTCCACGCACAGCGGGCGAATATGTCATCAACGTGGAAGGGACCGGCCACTTTGAAGTCTATGTGAACGGTGAGAAAAAGCAGCAGCAACACACCTGGCGCACCACTCCTACCCGCACAGCTATCCAGGCCGAGGCCGGCAAGGCCTATCAGATAGAGATTCGCTACCGCTTCGTGCCCTCCTGGGGGGCTGACATGAAGATCAACGTAGCCAAGGAGGAAACTATCAACTACCAGACACTCATCGACCAGCTTCGCGGCATCAAGAAGGTTATCTTCGTAGGCGGTATCTCACCAGCCTTGGAGGGCGAGGAAATGCCTGTAAACATTGAAGGCTTCAAGGGTGGAGATCGCACAAGCATCGAACTGCCCAAGGTGCAGCGCGAGTTTCTGAAAGCCTTGAAAGCCGCAGGCAAGAGCGTCATCTATGTCAACTGCTCCGGCTCGGCCATTGCCTTGGAGCCCGAGACAGCGTCGTGTGACGCCATAGTGCAGGCTTGGTATGCCGGACAGGAGGGCGGAACGGCTGTGGCCGACGTTCTCTTCGGAACTGTCAACCCCAGCGGCAAGCTGCCCGTGACGTTCTATCGCTCCACCGACCAGCTGCCCGACTACGAGGACTATTCCATGAAGGGGCGCACCTACCGCTACTTCTCCGACCCGCTCTTTGCCTTCGGCTACGGACTGAGCTATACTGCCTTTACTACCGACAATGGACACCTGTCGGCTGCGGTCATCAACCGTGGCGAGCCCATCACGCTGACCGTGAACGTCAGCAACAAGGGGCGCAAGGCAGGAACCGAGGTGCTCCAGGTGTATGTGCGCAACACTGCTGACACCGATGGACCGCTGAAGTCGCTGCGGGCTTTCCAACGCGTCACCGTTCCGGCAGGCAAGACCGAACAGGTGAGCATAAAGCTGGAACCCAAGACTTTTGAACTCTTCGACCCGGAGACCAACACCGTCTGTGTCAAGAGCGGAAGATACGAGGTGAGCTACGGCACCAGCTCGCGACCCGAAGACCTGAAAACACTAACGCTGGACATCCAATGAGCAATACTTATCTGTTGGGCTATGACATCGGCACATCGTCGGTCAAAGCCACCCTTGTGGATGCCTGCACGGGAACAACCGTCGCCAGTGCCCACTATCCCGAAGAAGAGGCCCCCATCCTCTCCCTACATCCCGGTTGGGCTGAACAAGAGCCCGACGTATGGTGGAACGAACTGGTGGAGGCTACACGCCTGTTGAGCAAGAAGGTCTCACTTCAAAACGTGAAAGCCGTCGGCATTGCCTACCAGATGCACGGCCTCGTATGCACAGACAAGCAGGGACACCCGCTGCGACCTGCCATCATCTGGTGTGACGACCGTGCCGTCAGATACGGTCAGGCCGCCCTTGAAGCCATCGGACGAGAACGGTGTCTGCAACACTTGCTCAACGCACCCGGCAACTTCACGGCGGCCAAGCTGGCATGGGTGAAAGCTGAAGAACCGGAAATTTTTGAACACATCGACAAAATCATGCTCCCCGGAGACTACATTGCCATGAGACTCTCTGGAGGAGCCAGGCAAACCACCGTCTCGGGGCTGTCGGAAGGCATCTTCTGGGACTTCAAGGAAAAAAGACTGAGCAAAGACGTGATGGACTACTTCGGTTTCAGCAAGGAGCTGATACCGGAAGTCGTCCCCACCTTTTCTGTTCAGACTCACGTCTGCAAGGAGGTGGCCACGCTATTAGGCCTTCCAGAGGGGACACCCGTCTCCTATCGTGCCGGCGACCAACCCAACAACGCACTCTCGCTGGGTGTTCTCGAACCGGGTGAGGTGGCGGCAACGGCCGGAACCTCAGGTGTCGTCTATGGTGTGCTGGGGGCTGTCAACTACGACCCGCTGTCACGCGTGAACACCTTTGCCCATGTAAACCATCAGATGAACAACGACCCTTCCATATGCCGTCTGGGGGTGCTGCTTTGCATTAACGGCACAGGCATCCTCAATGCCTGGACCAAGCGCAACATGGCTCCTGCCGGCTTGTCATACCATGAGCTGAACGACCTGGCTGCATCTGTTCCCATCGGAGCGGAAGGTCTGAGCGTGATACCCTTTGGCAATGGAGCAGAACGGCTCTTAGAAAACACGACACCGGGAGCCAGCATCCGGGGCATCAACTTCAATATCCACACACAGGCTCACCTGATAAGGGCTGCACAAGAGGGCATCGCCTTCTCTTTTGCCTACGGCATGAGGGTAATGGAAGAGATGGGCATGGAGCTAAAAACCATCCGTGCCGGACTGGGCAACATGTTCCTCAGCCCCATATTCAGAGAGACTCTGGCCAGCGTTACTGGAGCCACAATAGAACTCTACGACACCGACGGAGCAGCAGGTGCGGCTCGAGGCGCGGGCATCGGTGCCGGCATCTGGAACACCCTGGAAGCTTTCCAAACGCTGAAGAGGCAACAGGTTGTGAAACCAGATGCCGTAAATATCCCTGCCTACCAGGAGGCCTACGACCGATGGGTCCATAGACTGGAAACTGAAATGCATGATGATTAATGCATCATGTTTTAATGCGTAAAGACTTTGGCTTGGGAATTAAAAAAGGGAAGTCAAGCGCTGCAAAATGAGTTAAACTTATATCAAGAAATAATATTCAGAAACAATGAAACAGTATTTTCCAGAGATCTCTGCCATCAAGTACGAAGGCATAGAGAGTAAGAATCCCCTATCTTACCGCTACTATGACCGCAACCGTGTGGTCATGGGGAAGAAGATGAGCGAGTGGCTAAAATTCGCCATGGCCTGGTGGCACACACTCTGTGCTGAAGGCGCCGACCAGTTTGGCGGAGGCACGAAGACTTTTCCTTGGAACGCTGCTGCCGACCCTGTGCAGGCGGCTAAGGACAAGGTCGATGCCGGATTTGAAATCATGCAGAAACTCGGCATCGAGTACTACTGCTTCCATGATGTCGATCTCGTAGCAGAGGCCAACGATGTGGAAACCTACGAGAGAAACCTGAAAGAAGTAGTGGCCTACCTGAAACTGAAGCAGGCCGAAACCGGCATCAAGCTACTTTGGGGCACAGCCAACGTCTTCGGACACAAACGCTACATGAACGGAGCCTCGACCAATCCTGACTTCGACGTTGTGGCACGAGCCATCGTGCAAATCAAGAATGCTATTGATGCCACTATCGAACTGGGGGGCACCAACTATGTCTTTTGGGGCGGACGCGAGGGATACATGAGTCTGCTGAACACCGACATGAAACGCGAGAAGGCTCACATGGCTACCATGCTGCGCATGGCTCGCGACTATGCCCGCAGCAAGGGCTTCAAGGGCACCTTCCTGGTGGAACCGAAACCTATGGAACCTACCAAGCACCAATATGACGTCGATACGGAAACGGTCATCGGCTTCCTGCGTGCCAACGGACTGGACAAAGATTTCAAGGTGAACATTGAGGTGAACCATGCCACGCTGGCCGGCCACACCTTTGAACATGAGCTGGCCTGTGCGGTGGATGCCGGCATGCTGGGAAGCATCGACGCCAATCGCGGAGACTACCAGAACGGCTGGGACACCGACCAGTTTCCCATCGACCACTACGAACTCACACAGGCCATGCTGCAGATTATCCGCAATGGCGGATTCAAGGACGGCGGTACCAACTTTGATGCCAAGACACGCCGCAACAGCACAGACCTGGAAGACATCTTCATCGCCCACATAGCTGCCATGGACGCCATGGCCCACGCCTTGCTTTCAGCTGCCGACATCCTTGAGCACTCTCCCATTCCTGACATGGTAAAGAAGCGTTACGCCAGCTTCGACAGTGGGGAAGGCAAGCGTTTTGAGGAGGGAGACATGAGCTTCGAGGAAGCATACGAATATGGTAAGCGTATTGGAGAGCCACGCCAGACAAGTGGCAAACAGGAACTCTACGAAGCTATCGTCAACATGTATTAAGTGATGATTGAAGAATAACTTGGTACAATTGATGAATATTATATTTGCACGGCTTGCCACAGCGGGTCATCGGGCAACGGGGCATCAACGGAAATGAGTTGATGGCTAACCGGATGTTCAAACTCGATGTGGCGAGCCAACAGCGAGATGCTGCCATCGGGGTTGCTGCGACGTGCTCCGTATTTCAGGTCGCCCTTGATAGGGTGGCCTATGGCTGAGAGCTGACAACGTATCTGGTGGTGGCGGCCGGTCATGAGCTGCACCTCGAAGAGGTCGTAGCGATCTAAGCGTCGGAGGCAGCGATAGCGTAGTCGGCCCTCCTTGCTGTGGGGTACCTCATGGTCGTAGGCGTAGCTTTTGTTTTGCTTCTCGTTGCGCACCAACCAGTGATGCAGATTTCTAAAGTCTTCTTGCTGAAGCTCCGTTTCCGCCGCCTCCGTTTTCTTTCTCTCCACGATAGCCCAATAGGTCTTATGCACCTGTCCCTCAGCAAACATCTTGTTAAGTCGTGCCAACGCCTTACTGGTTCGTGCAAAGACCACCAGTCCGCCGACAGGTCGGTCGAGGCGATGGACCACACCCAAGAAGACGGCCCCTGGTTTGTTGTATTTCTCTTTGATATAGTGCTTCACAATCTCCGACAACGGTTCGTCGCCGGTCTTGTCGCCCTGCACAATTTCTCCGCTGCGCTTAGAGACAATGATGAGATGGTTATCCTCGTAAATGACAGTCATGGCTGTTCTGTAATCTCTTTATGTTCTCGGTTATCACTTTCCATTTCCCACTAAAAGCTTAGTGATGGCTGGCTTGAAGCCTTCGGCTGTAGTAGTGACTGTCACATGGCCGCCTTTCTTTCCTGCGCGGAGGATGACCATGGCAGAGCCGTTGTAGAGGCGGCGGTGGTCCGTACAGTTCAACTCGTCACTCTTGATGTCACCATTGGTCACTGCCACGATGCGGGCATCGCCTTCTACGACAAAGTGAAGTTCGTGCTGGGCATTATAAACACGGCGACCCTTACTATCCACGGCATGTATGCGCACATGTTGCAAGTCCTGGCCATCGGCCTTCCACTGACCGTTGTCGGCCTCAGCGATGAGTCTGACAGCCTTGCCGCTGGTCTCCACCTTGTGGCGGGCCACAACCGTCATTTTTCCTTCTTTTTGCTGGCTATAGGCCACAGCCTCTACCCTTCCTGGCTGATAGACAACATCTTCCCAGCGAATCTGGTTGCGATGTTTAGCATCGTTCTTCGGATTTTGCTTGCGCCCCAGACTTTTGCCGTTGACGAGCAGTTCAACCTCGTCGGCATTGGTGTAGGTGATGAGTGTCAACTTGCTGCCGGGCTTGCGATCCCAGTGGTCACTGAGTCCGTCGTTGCCGGTCTGCACTCCATTCCACATCTGGTCGCCCTTGCTATCAATGACAGCGATATGGACGACAGGCTCTTCCGGCTTGAAGAAACTCTTCATAAGATAGGCCTTCGGCTTCGGCTCTAAAGAGATGTCGAAAACGCCCTGTGCCCAGCCTTTGTTGGGCCAGCCCTGACTCTCACCCAGATAGTCAATGGCACCCCAGTAGGCAAGGCCAATGACTTTGTCGAGATTCATCTCGAAGAAGTTTGGTCCCATGGCTGCTATGGCTGCCTCACTCTGATAGAACTTCATCCATGGGAAACGGCGGCCATCGCCAGGGAAATACATGTAACGGTAGTTGTAGGCCTGTACGTCGGTCTCCATGGCCAGGTCGCATGGCAGCGAGTCGGTTTCCCAGTTGCGGTAGCGCGGGTGCATGGCCACGGTGACAAGACGTGTGGAGTCGTAGCGCTGCAAAAGTGTGCGCTGCAACTTATACATTGTAACACCCCAGTCATTGAATGGCTGGTTTGGGTCTTGCTGAAGTTCGTTGCCCAGACTCCACATCACCACCGATGGTGAATTGCGGTCGCGCTTCACCCATTCTGGTACATCGTACTGCCAAAGCTGTTCAAAGGGCACACGCCCTCCTGTGTGCTGGCGGGTCCACTTATCGTAGAGCTCATCCACGACTAACATACCATACTGGTCACATAGTTCTATAAACTCGCGACTGTAGGGGTTGTGGGAAGTGCGAATATGATTCATACCAAACTGCTTCATCAGCTGTATGCGCTTCTCAATGGCACGGGGATAGGCAGCAGCACCCAGGGCTCCCAGGGTATGGTGGTTGGCATAGCCTTTCAGCAACACCTTCCGTCCGTTAAGCTTCAGGCCGAAGTCGGGACTCATCTCAATGGTGCGGATGCCGAAACGCTCGGTCACTTCATCGCTGACTGTGCCATCTTCGCGGAACAATGCTGCATGCACGGTGTAGAGATTGGGACTGTCTATGTCCCACAACTGCGGATGTGACAACTCGAATTCGGGCACCTGCATCTCTAACGTGCGACCTTGCGGATGACGCTTCCGTGTAGCGATGGTCTCATAGACCAATGCACCCGAGGAGTCGAAGACTTGCACCTTCATGCGTGTCTCCTTCATGCGAGTGCGGTTGGTGTACTCGGCAGAGATATTAACGAAACGGTTCTCACGGGTTGTGATATAGAGGGGATGGCGTTCAAAATAGACATCGGCCGACGTGGCTATCAATCGGACACCACGAAACAGACCGCCTCCTGTGTACCAACGGGAATTCTGCGGTTCTCTCGTGTCGGTGAATACGGCCAACGTATTCTCTTTGCCGAACTTCAATAGCCGGGTCACATCAACCTCAAAGCCCACATAGCCATAATCGGTGCCGCCCACGCGCTGACCGTTCAGATAGACATCGCCCACGAACATCATGCCTCCGAAGTCTATCAGCACACGACGGCCCTTCAACGAGTCGGCCGGGGTGAATCGGTAACGATACCACCCTTTTCCCATTTCCTTGAAGCCACGACTGGAAAGGCGGCTCTTAATATTGGCAGCAGCGTCGCTGTTGTCGGCCTTTTCATCTGCAGCGGGTGCCACCCAAGGCTGCTCTATCTGGAAATCATGAGGGAGGTCCACACTGCGCCAGCCGCTGTCGTTGAAGCTTTCGCTCTCAGCTTCCGTGGGATTGCCCGCTGCGAACTTCCACCCAAAATTCATGTCTTGCACTACACGGCTCTGCGCAGATGCCAATGAGGTTAATACCAAGCCAATGGTCACCACCATCAGGCGGCCGGCCCATAAAGATACAGATGTTGAAAAGTTGCGTACCATCATTATTGCAGTTTTTTCTCTGTCTGCAAAGATATAATATTTTAAGGAAAACAACAGAGTGTTTTCTGAAAAAATTTTCGAGTGTTTTTTGCAAGGCCTCAAGCTTGGTTTCCGTATAGCTAACCCTGAGTGTCCGCATGTTGTATTTTGTAAAACAATGGCCTCTGCCGAGGGTTCTCAGCAGAGGCCATGATAGATTAGGAACATGAGGGGACTACATATTCATGCCGCCATCAACCTGAATGACCTGTCCACTGACATAGCTGGACATGTCACTGGCCAGGAAGGTTGCCACGTTGGCAATGTCGTCAACAGTACCACCACGGCGAAGAGGGATCTTCTGGCACCACTCCTTACGGATATCTTCAGGAAGAGCCTGGGTCATAGCTGTGTCAATGAAACCCGGAGCAATAGCATTGGCACGAATGCCCTTCGGTCCCATCTCCTGCGCTATAGACTTAGCCAAGGCAATCAGACCTGCCTTGGAGGCAGCATAGTTTGATTGGCCGGCATTGCCATGAACTCCCACAACGGATGCCATATTGATGATGGAACCGCCACGCTGACGCATCATAATGGGCACACAGGCATGGATGAAGTTGAAGGCCGACTTCAGGTTGACAGCGATGACCGCATCCCACTGTTGCTCAGTCATGCGAAGCATCAAGCCATCCTTGGTAATACCAGCATTGTTGACGAGGATATCAATAGAGCCAAACTCTTCTTTAACCTGCTGAACGACCTCCTCTGTCTGCTGGAAGTCTGCAGCATTGCTGGCATAGCTCTTGGCCTTTACACCCAAAGCAGCAATTTCCTTTTCTGTCTCTTCGTTCACCGCAAGATCGGTAAAAGCAATATTGGCACCTTCAGCAGCAAACTTCAGAGCTATTGATTTTCCGATACCGCGTGCAGCACCTGTAATCAGTGCTGTCTTTCCTTGTAACATTCCCATAGTATATAAATCTTTTTGTTGATGATTATTCTTTTTTTACTTAACTCTTGATACGCTTACCCAAAGCACCATAAACAACTTTGGCTACAAGTGGCTTACTGGTTTCCTCAGTCAGCCCATGGCCCAGACGACCATAGATAAACGGAACCTCAAGTCCCTTGATGCAATAGTGGGTAATGTCGGCTACAAGATCTACGTCTTCTATATCAAACTCTCCGTCTGCCTTTCCTTCTGCATAGACTTTGCGAAAGAGTTCTATCTCGTCTTCATCGAAATTCTTACGCACCTTCTCTACCGTCCAGATGTTGCGGAAGAACTCTGCACGAAGGTTTCCGTTTCTCATAACTGTTTCCTTAATCATACTCAGGTGGGTATATATCAATTCGATGATTTTTTCCTGAGGACGGGTCTTCTTGGAGGCTACCTCGTCGAGCTTGTCACTCAATCGCTCAAGCTCTGCTTCAATGACAGCGAAATAGACATCGTCCTTACTCTTAAAATAGGTGTAAAGCGTACGCCGGCCCTTGCCTGATGCTACAGCAATATCGTTCATGGTCGTGTTGGCAACTCCGTTCTTGGCAAAGAGCAAACGCGCCACATCAACAAGTTTTTGTCTGGTCTTTGAAATGGACATCACTAATCCTCCTTCTTTGAATTGCACATCAAGAAATGCGTGTGCAAAAATAGCTTTTTTATTTTATACAAACAAGAAAATCCTCATAAAAAAGTCTGATTTTCCCTTTTTTACTAATTTTATACAAAGAATATTTGGTCATTTAAAGAAATTGTTATACCTTTGCACCCGCAAAAGAAAAATATCGCGGAGTGGAGCAGTTGGTAGCTCGCCAGGCTCATAACCTGGAGGTCGCATGTTCGAGTCCTGCCTCCGCAACTCTCAGAAGCCCGAAGTATTTTCGGGCTTCTTTCGTTTCCAAGTGGGACGAGACCATCGCTTCGCTGAAGCGTACTACCAAAGCAAAATATGGCTATGCACAAAAACAATGGTTTGAAGATATCTTCGCGTTTTTCCTCAGGCACGCCCACAAACGGATGTCACTCCAGATTGCTTTTATCAATCTGTGATTCCACATCCTTTCTCCTTAAGGAACAAGCCCGTCTGACTTTTCACAAAGCCAGACGGACAACAAACTAAATCATCGCTTATTCTTGGGAATCTTATTAAAATGACAAGTGAGGTGCAACATCAGGTAGCGCGGCAGCGTGTTGCGGAGCTTTTCCGTTCGGCCTTGCCCATTGATAACTATCTGTGTGTTGGACAACTTGTGAAGGATATCGAAGGCCTCCAGGCGAGCGGTCAGTCCCCCACCCGATTTCTTCGCTAAGGGAAGTGAAAAGGTGCGCGAAACCGATGCGTTCCATACTAAGTCATTGCTATTCAATGAAGCATCACCATAACCTCTGCGTGAGAACATCTTGAGATCTGTGGCCAAGGAAAAGCCTTTCAAAATTTGATTCCACGTCTCTTCCTTAAAGTTGTAGTTACAGGTGATCCCATAAGAGAAGTTCAGTGCATGTATATCGTTCACCGTTCCTTCCTTGTTACTGGCGTACCTGTACTCTACATAGCCCTGTGCACCTAAAATTACATGCATTCACCTTATTATATAATGACGGTAAGTTCACCTCAACGGAATAGTCCAAGTTATACTGGCGTGTCCAACCATGAGTGGCCACCCGCATATTCAGCTGTGGTACAAATGTCCATGCCCTCTGCGAGAGCACGGTGTCTGTAGCCATGCCATGGTAGTTCATCCGTTCCCTTAAATGATTGATGGGCAGCCGTAGCATGACATGAACATATTTGTCTTTATTTTCATAATGATATTGTGGCATGAGTAGTACTGCGTAACGACGGTTTAGTTTCATGCGTTCAAAGCTATTGGCAGCATCAAGTACCGTGACCATTCCTGTATTATATGAAACCACACCCGACGTGTCTGCAAGAAAAGTATTGTTGGTTTCAGAGTTGTATTGCTGGCTGTACGATAGTTCACTACGCAACGACAGACCGTTGAGCCAGGTAATAGTATAGTTGGGCTTGACGTACCACGAATACTCTTTATTAGGCTGATGGGAGTATCGATTCTGTACCATATTCTGTCCTGCTACTTGGAAATATGTTACATGCTGCTGCGAAAGACCTTTCTGATGTTGGTCGTGGAAATTGGCATTGATCGTCACTCCCATCTCATCACCTGTAGGCAACTTCTTGGTAAGTTCAGCAAAAGAACCACCATAAAGGCGGTTCCTTTGCTGGCGGAAGCGCACATGGGAATAGTTAATGAACACAGCGGATTGTGCTGTCTGTGGAGATAGCATGCCCACCAATGTCCTTCAATTCCACACCATCCATCTGCCACACCAATGCGTCGAGCATTGACCCTTCTGGCAGGTTGAAGGCATCAGCGTTAAAGACAATGGTGTCACCTTTATAGATCATCTTTACGCGGGTAGCTTTCACAACTACAGTTCCAAGTTCGCCACCCTCCCGCGAAGTCTGAACTGAAGTTTTCCGTTTCATCAAGTGCCAAGGTGCGTCAAAATAGGTATTGCGTGCCACATGCTTAATCTCGTAGTTGATGTAACATATTTCGTAGTCAGGATGCTCTGCTTTAATAATATACCGTGCAGGACGGGCTGGCACATGAAACCGATATCCAACATCTATCTTTGTTGCATTGAACTTCCCCATATTGAAAACGCACATAGTATCTACTACTATCGAATCTGACGTCATCAGCGTCACTCTCGTTTCTGGAATTCCAAACTTAGTGAAGCTGTCCTTCACATGTCCCCAGAGTGCCACGGTACGTCCCTTGGCATCTATCTGTGCAGACATAGTAAGGGCTATACTGACCAGTATGGCCAGTAGTATAACTGTTCTTTTCATAAAAGATGTTGAATTATTGGAGACGGAAAGTTATTGGTATAGTGAAATAGCAACTGACAGTCTGGCCATTTTGACGGCCAGGAATCCAATTGGGCATCTCACGGATGAGTTTCTCCGCTTCTTCAACCATAGCCTGCCAAGCTGCATTCGTCCTGTCTGCATCAACTTTCTGCTCTTCAGTCATATTGTCTTTGTAGGCAACAACAGTGACTGTCTCCCGTCCGTTCACCTGCGAAACATTTGGCCTGACGACACGGATGTCAGAGAGCGATCCGTCTTTATTGACAACAAACTTCACGATGACGCGGCCTTGCACCCCATTCTCATGTGCAACCTTGGGATAACGAATGTGATCTGCCATATATTTCATAAGAGCATCCGATCCACCAGGAAACTGTGGGTTATGCTCCACAACATTGAACACCTTATCATCACCATCGACAGCACCCTCCATCTGAAGAGCCTTTTTTCCTATAGAGATAACTTGCATGCCACGTCTGTAGGCAACATTTCGGTTAAAATCTTCTGTTTTCGATGTCATCGTAGTGGTAGCAGGTGCCATAGTTGGTACTTCAACCACAGAACCCATTTCTTCTTCCCTATCAGAAGCCGGAAGCGGTATCTTCCGATAGTCAACAACAGTTTTTGCAGTGGTGGCCAGAGACACACCAATAATCAATACTACATATACGAGTTTTGCCCGACTAAGACGGGACGACTTATTTCTTAACATCATAGTAACACGTTTTGAGAGGGTACTCTCCGTACTGATACCATTGACAATCGAGTACCCGGCATTGTCAGCGGCCCTGAGGATTAACAGATTGAGATATTGATAGATGTTGAATCCTTGAGAGATTACCATTGCATCGGCCTCAAACTCGTGAACGATTCGCATCTCTTGACGCATAAACCATATCACCGGATTAAACCATTGCAAGGCTGCAATCATGTCGATCAGCAGATTATCTATCGAATGTAGAGCCCGTGCATGGCATTTCTCATGGGCCAGCAATACCTCATTGCGGACATGATAGTCCGCCTTCGACAAAACGATAGTACGCATCCAACTAAACGGCATCACATTTTCGCTGATAACCACCACTTGGCAGCCGCCGATTCTTTCCACAAGTTGTCCTTTCCCAATGAGATTCCTTACCCTTGCAACAGAGATCATAGTGCGCGCCAGACAAAGAAACAATCCTATCAGATAGACCATCATAAAGAGATCATTATCTACCTCCTGACACGAAAATAAGGTCTGATGCTGCAAAACATCATCAACCATCATATCGTGGTGGTCAACCGAAGTCATCACAGCATAGTCTTCGGGACTTAGAACCTCCGTTCGATGAAAGGTCAACGTACACCAGGGCAAAACAAACGACAACAAAATCGATGACATTAATACCATCCGATTCAGTCTGCAGTAAGTTTCTCTTGAAACCAACAACTTGTAGAACGTGTAAAACACCGTCAGCAGTACTGCTACTTTTAAGTTGTAGATCAGCAATAAAGTCATTCAGGTTTAAAACTATTTTTAAAGAATTTCTCACTATCAAATGAACACTGGTGCTTTTCTCCTTGTCATTTGCTATCGTTTATTTTATCGATAAGCAATTGGAGCTCTTCAACAGAAATTTTCTTGTCATTAACAAAAGAAGAGACAACATTCAGATAAGAGTCATCAAAGAAACTCTTGACCATATCGGCAATGCTTGATTTCCCAAATTCCTGTTCTTCAACTATGGGAAAATACTGAAAACTGGTGCCAAACTGTTTATGTCCAAGGAAACCATTCTTCTCCAGAATCCTCACCATCGTAGAAAGGGTATTAATATGCGGACGAGGTTCATCATAGAAGTCGAGCAATTCACGTACAAACATCGGGCCATGTTGCCAATAGAGTTCCATAATCTCACGTTCTTTGTTAGTAAGCTTCTTCATATCTGCCTTGTAATTTAGTTCATAATTATTCGACCATTTCGGTCTTTCAACAGTTTATCTATCAATATCTGGCAACAAAGGTAACTAAAAATAATTATGCAACCAACTAAATATTTTAGTTTATCAACTAAATTAAATAGTTTTAACAAAGAAGTTATAAAAGAACTGTTTCATATTTATGATTGTTAAACCCTGGCATAGAAATTGACATATCGCTCGACGCGTATGGGTGCTATCAATAGTGAAAGGGCACAATAAACACCATCTAATCCCTGAATATGTGAGCTTTCTCCATGTAAAAAGACAGAGTCTATCCTCTAAAGTGACAGAACCCATCTACTAAAATAATTTATTTTACTTTCCAATATAATTTATTTTACATACCAATATAATTTATTTTACATACCAATATAATTTATTTTACTTACCAATATAATTTATTTTATCTTCCAATATAATTTATTTTACTTTGCAATATAATTTATTTTACCTGCCAATATAATTTAAATCACTAGATCAAAGGATTTCTATTAGATAATCAAAGCGCTGCCTTCTGCAGATAAAGGGTTTGAGATAAGGAAAAAAGAACTTCTTGTTCGACTTCATGATTACTATCGAAACTTGATAAGAGCTAAAAATATGCTGCGTGCGAAGCGAAGCCGGCATGCTGGCAAGACAATAGTCTTGCAAAAGAATTATCCTTTTTACTTCCACGAGCGGAGCAAGATTACTCCCTATTTTACTCCCATGCCGAAGATATTACATGAAGCATTACGCATCATGCATAAAAAAAGGG
>CAMNOK010000043.1 GCA_946546825.1 uncultured bacterium | reverse complement strand
TTGAAGCACTCAGCACAGTAGTATTTCTTGTAGAATCTGAATATCCGGTCTTCGCGTTTCCATTATTCAGTGGTGCAAATGTGGTGCATTATATAAAAAGAAAATCCGCAAGATTCTGTATATTAGTTTCTTGCGGATTTTGTAAAGTGATCCCGTTGGGATTCAAACCCAAGACCTTCAGAACCGGAATCTGACGCTCTATTCAGCTAAGCTACGGGACCGAAATGAGGCTGCCTAAACGGAGGCGGGGCGACATTCGCGTGCAAAGGTACTAAAAGTTGAGCGAAGAACAAAATAAAGTTGTTTGTTTTTTTCCTCCATTAACAACTTCCATTAACTTCCATTAATAGCCATCTGCTTGTTGCCGGCCGTATATTGCAAACTCAATTCTTCCTTCCACGGTTAGCTCTTCTTTCTCTACGAATCACATTCCCCATGCAGAGGTATTGATCGTTGCTTCTACTTCTTTCTCGATGTCATCGGGCAGGTTGCAGAAGAAGTCGAGGCCGGTGCGTTGTTCCAATTCATCAATGCTGATGGCGTAGTCTTTGGCATTGGCCTTGGTGATGCTGACATTCTGATGCTCTGTCCAAAAGGCGATGGCCTTGTATTGATGGTTCTTCACACAGAGCACAGCCATGTAGAAATATTTTGGCACGAGAAGGCCCGTGCTGGTGGTGGTCAGAATCTGACTGGAGGCATCTATGGTTCCAGCCTTGACGACGTAGAGCGTGTCGCGGAAGGAGGTGTCGTTGCCCCAGCCGGTCACTTTGTTTTCCAAAGTCTGCCATAGGCCACCGTTGTGCTTCTGGTATTGCGGATGGGCGTTACTGATGAAGAAGGTCTGCTTGTTTTGCTCAATGGAGCTCTGGCGGTCGTTGGACATGCACATGTGACCACGGGAGAAGCCTGTGCCCTTGAAGTCGCTGTCGTGGGTGCGATAGATCTCGGGAATGTCAGGATCATCGGTCCATGAGCCGTTGCGTCCCACATTGTTGTTGGGCAGTCCGTTGTGAAATTCGTAGCAAGTCCACCGCTGACTCTTCTTTGAGCAGTCCCATTCCAGGGAGTAGGTGATGCCGTAGTCTTGGGTGGAGTGGGAGATCACGAGATTTGTGTTGTCGCCCTTGACTTTGGGAAACTCCATGCGCCAGATTTCCGGGTTTCCAGTAGTGGTGACAATGTTGCGGTTGACGTTGTTCGGATCGATGGTGGGAGATTCTCCTCCTTCGTCTTCCCACTGGTCAACAATCTGCATTTGAAGGTTCTTGACCTCCCAGGTGGTAGATGACGTGGTGCAGGAATAGTAGAGGGCGATAACGACATTGCTTTCCCCCAGGAAGCGAGAAGGAATCTCACGATTGTAGGTGGAAAACGTGTTCCAGTTGATGTTGTAGGATCCTGCCCATTCCAAAGTTCCGGTGATGTCTGTCCACTGTGTTGTCGTAGGGTCTCCAGTATAGTTATCGGTGATGAGCACCTTGTTTTGGGTATTAGTCCTTGAGTAAGCCAGAATGTATTGGAACGAGAGGGTTACTTCCAGTGCCTTTGTCATGTCGTAGGCAGGAGAAACGAGATAACTCTCCGACTCCGTAGTTTTGTTGTTGACATAGCCAGTAGCTTTGGCAGTCTTGAAATCGATAATCCATGGTTGTCCTTTCACATGCATGTTGGTGAAGGTTCCGAAATTGTTGGAGAAGGTCTCGTTGGCATATATCTGGTTGACGGGTCTGGCTCCGCTCTTGATGTCCGGGCGTCGTAGTGACAGACTGTCGATGTCGGCCTTGGCAAAACGATGTGTGTTGATGCCCCATGTCACGGTCATGGAGTCAGGATGTTCAAAGGTGATGCTCTCTATGCTTCCTGATTGATAGGCATGGAAAGAATTTCCCTTGCTGACGTAGATGTTTTGTGAGAAGGCAAGGGCTGTGTAGAAGGTTATCAAAAGTGTAAGTGTGGTTTTTTTCATGTTTCATTGGATTTGCTGCAAAGGTACAAAAAATACAGAAATGGAGGAAACTTCAAATGTTAAATAAATAAGGTAAACACATGGAACCTCATGAAGGAAATGATGTTTGATGGACAAATTGAAGTAAAAGCAAAAGAAAGTCTGTCATTTTGCAAAATTAATCGGATAAATCTTTGCATATTGACAATTGTTTTGTATCTTTGCAGCCAAGTTTTAAAAGAAAGAAATGAGTAAGCTGATTCATCCAAAGAACTATAAACCGCTGCTCGACATGCGTCAGACGGAGCAGGGTATCAAACTCATCAAAGAGTTTTTCCAGCAGAATCTCTCCACGGAGTTGCGTCTTCGTCGTGTCACGGCTCCCCTCTTTGTGTTGCAGGGACTTGGTATCAATGATGACCTTAATGGAGTGGAGCGCCCAGTGACGTTCCCCATCAAAGATCTGGGAGATAAACGTGCAGAAGTGGTTCACTCGCTGGCCAAATGGAAGCGGTTGACATTGGCAGAATATCAGGTGGAGCCGGGCTATGGCGTCTATACCGATATGAATGCCATTCGTGCTGACGAGGAACTGGATAACCTCCATTCGCTGTATGTGGATCAGTGGGACTGGGAGGCTGTTGTGACGAAAGAGCAACGTACGCTGGCTTTCTTGAAGGATGTGGTGGAGCGCATCTATGCAGCCATTCTACGCACTGAGTATCTGGTCTGTGAGACCTATCCCGATATTAAGCCCTTCTTGCCTGAGAAAATACACTTTATTCATAGTGAAGACCTGTTGCAGATGTACCCGGAAAAATCTCCAAAGGAGCGTGAAGATGCCATCTGTAAAAAGTATGGTGCTGTGTTTATCATTGGCATTGGCGGGAAGCTGTCTAACGGAGAGAAACATGACGGGCGAGCTCCTGACTATGATGACTGGTCAACGGTTGCAGAGAATGGTCAAGCAGGTTTGAACGGAGACATTTTGATATGGTATCCGGTCTTGGAGCGTTCTTTTGAGCTTTCGTCCATGGGAATCCGAGTGGATAAAGAGAGCTTGTTGCGTCAGCTGGCCCTTGAAGGTAAAGAAGAACGTGCTGGCTTGTATTTCCACGAACAGCTTCTCAACGACCATCTGCCTTTGAGCATCGGTGGCGGCATTGGTCAGAGCCGTCTCTGCATGGTTTTGTTACATAAAGGACATATCGGAGAGATTCAAGCCAGTATATGGCCCGACGATATGCGGTCGGAATGCCGACAGTTGGGTATGCCACTCATTTGATGGCTTTCGCCTGTTACATCCAGAACTTTACCAGGGTTCTCTCGGATTAGGAGAGGTGAAGGTCAAGTTCCAGACGTAGTTTTTCGATGGCGGGATTATCTTTTCTGATTAAGTCAAAAAGTTCCTTCCGTGAAAGGATAGGCTTTATTTCTTCTGCCTCAGCCAACCGTAAGGTTAGGCTGAGGTTTTTGTTATGCAGCGTGTTGCAAAGGGTAACCTTGATGCGCCCTTTAATGTCGTTGAGTTGGGACATCAACTGTTGGTTAGTAACCACGACCTCCACTTCTGGAAAGTTGGTGATGGCGGGTCTCATGTTTTTCATGCGTTGGGCCAGCCCGATCATCTTCTGTGGCATGCGGTTGCACATGGCCATCCACTCAAGTTCCAAAGCTTCCTGGGTGAAAGCCACGTTGTCGTTGGTGGTGGTTTCTGGTTCTACGGCCTGCTTAGCGATGTGGTCATGGTTTCTCAAGTCGGCAAAGGTCGAGCCAAATCGTCCAATCTTCAGCTTAACTCCCGGAGAAGCTTGCGTTGAAACCTTTGAAGACACCGTGGCGGTCTTTGGAGACGGTTCCGTACTTTGTGGCTGTATGACATTCTTTGAGGGTTGTGCGGCGTGAGCACGTTGTTGCGAGGCCCTCGTCTCGCGAGACAACGGCTGTCCAGCCCCGGCCACCTGTGCTGCCGGTTTAGGCTGAACCTTAGACACCAGTTTCTGAAACAGGGATTTCAAGCGCTTGGGGCTACGCCCCGCCGCAGGAGAGTCTTCCGGCTGTGTGAGCTGTCCGATCTGAATAAGGGTCAGCTCTACGAGCAGTCGCTTGTTGGAAGACTGCCGGTAGTTGATGTCGCATTGGTTCATCAACTTCAGTGCAGCGTAGAGGAAGTTGGTGGGACATTTCTTGGCCTGTTCCTGGTAGCGTTGACGTTGTTGGTCGCTGACCTCCAGAAGGGGGAGCGTCTGTGCATCTTTCGCCATGAGTACATTGCGCACATGCGAAGCCAGACCCAACACTAAATTACCGCCGTCGAAGCCTTTGTTGATGAGTTGGTTGAGAAGTACCATCATATCGCTCACCTTGTTTTCCACGGCCAGATCGACGAAGTGAAAGTAGTTGTCGGCATCAAGCACATTCAGGTCTTCAATGACTTTCTGGAAGGTGATGTTGCCTTGGCTAAACGAGGCGGCCTGGTCGAAGATGGACAGCGCGTCTCTCATGCCTCCGTCAGCTTTCTCTGCGATGACTGCCAGGGCTTCTTCTTCATAGGTGATGCCTTCTTTTTCGGCTACCCTCTTCAGATGGTCAATGGTATTCTGCACTGTCATCCGCTCAAAGTCGTAAATCTGACAGCGTGAGATGATGGTGGGTAAAATCTTGTGTTTTTCCGTTGTGGCCAGAATGAAGATAACATGTGCTGGCGGTTCTTCCAGCGTTTTCAAGAAGGCATTGAAGGCTGAGGTTGAAAGCATGTGCACCTCGTCGATGATGAAGACCTTGTATTTTCCCACCTGCGGTGGTATGCGTGTCTGGTCCATCAGCGCCTTGATATTTTCCACGGAGTTGTTGGAGGCAGCGTCCAGTTCAAAGATGTTGTAGGAACGTTGCTCGTTGAAGGCCTGGCAGCTTTCACAGTTGTTACAAGCCTCACCATCCTCTGTGGGTGACATGCAGTTGATGGCTTTGGCGAAGATGCGGGCACAGGTGGTCTTGCCAACACCGCGCGGACCGCAGAACAGGTAGGCATGGGCCAGTTTTCCGCTCTTGACGGCGTTTTTCAGCGTCGTTGTCAAGGCCGCTTGTCCTACCACCGAGTCGAAAGTCATCGGCCGGTATTTGCGGGCAGAAACGATATATTCTTCCATAACGATTAATTAATTTTCTGCAAAAGTAACGAAAAAAGTCGAGAATCTTTCAAATAAAAGGAGGATTTTCCGAATAATGTTGTATCTTTGCCGCATAAAACAAAAGAGAAATATGGCAACCTATCTGAATGTGTTCTGGAGCTTCCTGAGCCACTACAAATATCTTATTGTTGTAGTGGTGGGCGTCGCTATTGTTGGTGTACTTGATGAAAACAGTTTTCTGCAACGTATCAAGTATGAAATGCAGATTAGCGAGCTGCAGGACGAGATAGATGAGTTTACTGCCCGCTATGAAACAGACTCTCGTCAGCTGAGACAACTCAAGCAAGATCCGAAGGCTATAGAGAAGATAGCTCGTGAACGCTACTTCATGAAGTGTGATGATGAGGATATCTTCGTGCTCTCGACAGACATGGAAAAGAAGGGAGGTCAGCATGAGGGAGCTCACTAAGTCCCAAGCTGTGCTTTTCCTGTTGGGAGGAGTGCTGATGGTGTCGGGTGTCGGTAGCTTTGTTTTTATGTGGCATCAGGAGGTGGCCTGTTGGGTGTTTTTGGCCGGAGCTGTGTTGTTTTCGGTTCTGCAAGCCATGCAGGTATATGAAGGTCAGAGTTTTGTTATTCGCAGACTGAAGCGTTTGATGGGTTTGGCTCAGCTGGCTTTTGTCTTGTCTGGCATTCTGATGGTCGATACTGTCAATTTCTTCTTGCGCCCTCTGTTCTCCAATCAGTTAGTCTATATCCAGTATGTGTATAACAAGTGGGTGGTGTTGTTGCTCATTGCCGCAATCTTGGAAGTCTATACCTCCCACCGCATTTCTTCTGAACTGAAGAAAGAGAAGTGTTGAAAAACGCTAAAAGATGATGCAATTCAATTAAATAGCATAAAAATTTTTCCCCACTTCAATAATAGGTAGTATCTTTGCGTGTCCGTTGGCAAGAAGGACCACGGCAAGACAAAAGATCATATATGAAGAAACTATTATTTGCTCTGCTGACATTTTTTTTGCTCACCTCTTGTGGGCAAACCTATGATATTCAAGGATCATCCAATCTTTCGAGTCTTGATGGACGCATGCTTTATTTGAAGGTGCTGCAAGACAATGATTTCAAAAGTATCGATTCTTGTGATGTTGTCCATGGGCAATTCCATTTTCAGGGTGCGTTTGATACCGTACGCATGGCCAATATCTTCATGGATGACGAAGGCATTCTTCCGCTTGTGCTTGAAAGCGGAAATATTTCTATCAAGATCAACAATACCCAGCAGACCGTCAGTGGAACTCCACTGAACGACGAGTTGTTTAAGTTCTTCAGCCAGTACAACCAGCTCAAAGCTCGTCAGGCAGAACTTGTCCATCGGCACGATCAGGCCATCATGGACGGACAGAACATGGATGTCATTACGGCGCAGTTGAATCGGGAGGCTGCTGCTATCTCAGAAGAGGAAGACCACCTTGTGACTTCTTTTGTCACAGACAATTTCGACAATGTGCTTGGCCCGGGTGTCTTCTTCATGGTCACCATCGGCTTCCAGTACCCGGAACTCACGCCGTGGATTGAAGATATCATGAGCAAGGCGACAGACAAGTTCAAGAACGATGCCTATGTGAAGGATTATTATCAGAAGGCGCAGGAGAACGAGCAGATCATGAACGGGATGAAAGAAGTTCCCGCCAAGTAATATAAAAATCCTAATATGTCATTAGTCATCGAACACGGTCGTCTTGTCAGTGAGGACCGAGTCTTTGAAGGATCGATAGTGGTATCAGACGGCCGCATAGCAGAGGTTTGTGAAGAATCGTCACCTTCCGGTCACTACGATCAGCATATAGATGCCGCTGGATGTTTTGTCTTGCCGGGCATCATCGACACTCATGTGCATTTCCGTGAGCCAGGGCTGACGCAGAAGGCTGACATGGAGAGTGAAAGTCGTGCGGCAGCTTATGGTGGTGTGACGAGTTTTTTCGACATGCCAAATACTGTTCCGCAGACGACGACGCTCGAAGATTGGGAAGAAAAATTCCATATTGCCAGCAGCAAGAGCCATGTCAACTACAGTTTTTTCTTCGGTGCCACCAATGACAACTACACCCTGTTCAGTCAGCTGGACCGTCATCGTCTTCCCGGCATCAAGCTTTTCATGGGGAGTAGCACTGGCAACATGCTGGTGGATCGCTATGGAGCCCTGCTTAAAATCTTTGAAACGGCGGCAAAGCTTGCACTCCCATTGATGGCACATTGTGAAGACACGGAGACTATCAATCGCAATATGGAGCAGATGAAGAAAGCCTATGGTCCCGACCCAGATGTGATGCTTCATCCGCTCATCCGTTCTGCAGAGGCCTGTATGGAGTCTTCAGCCTTGGCCGTCCATTTGGCGCGCACTTATGGCACACGTCTCCATGTGGCGCATGTCTCTACGGCAAAAGAACTGGAACTCTTCACAGGTGGAAACATTACGGCCGAGGCCGTCATTGCCCACCTCTTTTTCACCCAGCAGGATTATCTCACCAAGGGAGCTCTCATCAAGTGCAACCCCGCAGTGAAGACCCTGGCCGACCGTGAGGCCCTGCGTCAGGCGCTAACCGATGGTCGTATAGCGACGGTCGCTACCGATCATGCTCCCCACCAGTTGACAGACAAGCAGGGTGGGGCAGCAGTTGCAGCCTCGGGCATGCCAATGGTGCAGTTCAGCCTGCCCACCATGTTGGAGCTGGTAGATGAGGGCGTGCTTCCCATAGAACGTGTCGTTGACCTGATGTGCCACCAGCCGGCACGACTTTTTGAGGTGAACGACCGTGGCTTCATTCGTCCCGGATACAAGGCCGACCTTGTTGTCGTACGTCCTGAAACACCGTGGACAGTAACGGAAGAGGTCATTCAGAGTAAATGTAAATGGAGTCCCATGACGGGACATGAATACCGGTGGCAGGTGCAGCAGACGCTGTGTAATGGTCACCTTATTTATAATAAAGGAGCGTTTGATGCAGCAAGCAGAGGAGAAGAGATACGCTTTAGATGAGGTCAGACCCCTCATAGATTGGCTCTACTTCGATCATGCGTGGCAGATGGGACAAGCCAAAGACCTCGCAGGCGACGGAAAGGCAACCTATGATCAGCTGCGTTCCGATGCAGAGAAGATGCTCGACGACTGGCATGGACGCTATTTTACGCATAGTCTCTTTCTTTTGATGGAGGCGGGAAGTGATGTCGATGACATCGTCCTCTGTGAGGAGGACCGTCAGGTGAGACTACCCATGCTGCGTCAACAGCAGACAGCCCGACCCGGTGTTCCCAACCTGTGTCTTGCCGACTACCTTCCACCTGTTTCGGGAAAGCAGAAAGGAATCATCGGACTATTTGCCGTCACCGTGGATAGGGAGATGGAGGAACCCGTGCCTGGAGATCCCTATCAGACCATGCTGCGCCAGACGCTGGCAGACCGTCTGGCAGAGGCTACTGCAGAAAAACTTCACAAAGAGAAGATGGAGGGTGGCATACGTCCGGCAGTGGGATATCCCTCAATGCCAGATATGAGTATGAACTTTGTGCTTGACGAACTGCTTGGCTTTCGTCGTATCGGCATCCGGCTCACGGAAAACGGCATGATGATACCTCATGGCAGTGTCTCCGGACTGATTCTTACCCATCCACAAGCCCGCTACTTCCATCTTGGCAAGATAGATGAAGTTCAGTTGGCCGACTATGCTGCACGGCGAAACCTGCCCTTGGAGACCGTTCGTAAATACCTGCGTGCGGTGCTTAAACAATAAAAAGAAAATGATAGCAAGAATTTCTATACTGATTATCTTAGGCATCCTTTTGCCCGACTTCTATGTTGAACGCCATTACCTGTCTCGTCGTCCCGGATGGCGATGGTGGAAGCGAGTGTTGTGGTGGCTGCCGTCCTTTTTCTTTGTTGTCGCCACGGCCTTTTTTGCACAGGAACCCGACTTCATCCCCACAGATGCCAAGCCGCTGTTTCTCTATCTTCTGACACTGGGTGTCGTCGCATTGCCCAAGGCCGTCTTCGCCCTTTGCTCACTGGTGGGACTTGGCTGGTGCCGCTTGCGCCACAGTCGCAAGAACTGGGGAAACCTGGTGGGCTTTTTTCTTGCACTATTGTCCGTCTATATGGTTCTTTACGGCTCCTTCGTCGGACCACGTCATGTGGAGGTACGCCGACAGACTATCACCTTCGAGCATTTGCCAAAGGCGTTCGACGGCTATCGCATTGTATTGTTCTCCGATGCCCATGTCGGTACTTTCACACAGTGTATGCCGGAGGTGATGAGAGAAGCCGTTGACAGCATCAATACCCAACAGGCAGATGCCATTGTCTTTGCAGGTGATCTGGTGAATCAGGAGCCCTCGGAGCTCTATCCTGTGCAAGATCTGTTACGTTCGCTCAAAGCTCGCGACGGCGTCTTTTCTGTATTAGGGAACCATGACTACAGCGACTATATTGATGCCGATCCGATTATCAAGGCAGCCAACGATAAAGAGATGGTCAGCCGACAGCGCCAGTATGGCTGGCAATTGTTACAGAACAGCCATCAGAAGGTAACCAGGGGAGCGGACTGTATTGTCTTTGCTGGCGTGGAATATGAAAGGAAAAAGTCGGAGGAGCAGCAGCCTGACATAGAGAGGACACTGGCCGATGTTGACAGTGGTGCCTTTGTTATCATGGTGAACCATTCCCCCCAGACATGGCGTAAGCGACTACTTGCCGATGAGCGCATAGCTTTGACACTCTGCGGACACACCCATGGCGGACAACTGGAGCTCTTCGGACTGCGTCCATCACAATGGAACCACAAGGAAGACTTTGGCCTCTATACAGATGGAGAAAGCCGACTGTTTGTGACCAGTGGCATTGGCGGTGTCGTGCCGTTCCGTCTGGGTGTCCCGCCGGAAATTGTTGTTATCACCTTGAGGAGGGGTGCAAGAAAATAAAAGATAACCGAGAAGTGATATGAAAATGATGAAGCTGATGTTGACATTTCTCTATCGTGTGTGGCAATTGTTTGTTGCAGCACCTTTGGCTTTGTTGGCCTCTATCCTGACGGCATTGACTGTTACTATAGGCTGCACGTTGGGAGAAGGACATTTCTGGGGCTATTGGCCCGCCCGCCTGTGGGCTCGCGCCATCATCCGAGTCTTGCTGCTTCCAGTCAAGGTCGAGGGGCGGGAACATTTGCAGCCGGGACAGTCGTATGTCTTTGTCGCTAACCACCAGGGGGCATTCGACATCTTTCTTGTGTATGGCTTCCTGAATCGTAATTTTAAGTGGATGATGAAGCACCAGCTACGCCGCATGCCGCTGGTCGGCATGGCTTGTGCCGCTGCCCACCATATCTTTGTTGACAAGCGTGGTCCCAGCAAGGTGAAGGAAACCTACGACAAGGCGCGTGCTACTTTGCGGGACGGCATGTCGCTGGTGGTGTTCCCAGAGGGTGCCCGTACCTACACAGGCCACATGGGAGAGTTTAAGCGAGGAGCCTTTATGTTGGCCGATGAACTGCAGCTTCCTGTCGTGCCACTCACCATCAATGGCTCTTTCAACGTCATGCCACGCATGCGCGATATGAAGTGGGTGTGCTGGCATCCGCTTCGTCTGACCATTCATGAACCAGTCTTTCCAGTCGGTCAAGGCAAGGAGAACATACTCCACCTGGAGCAACAGAGCTACCAGACCGTTATGTCGGGGCTTGTTCCTGAATATCGGGGATATAAGCCGAACCCCGACCAGTGAGTAGATTGTTTTTGACATATTTTCTTTGTTTTATTTGTCAAATATGTTTTTTTCTCGTACCTTTGCATGAAACAAGAACTTTATATGAGCGACTCCATCGTAATCATCCCGACTTATAACGAAAAAGAAAACATAGAGAAAATCATCCGAGCAGTTTTTGGCTTGGAGAAAGAATTCCATATCTTGGTGATTGACGATGGTTCACCCGACGGGACGGCAACCATTGTCAAGAGGTTGATGGCCGATGAGTTCAAAGACCGCCTTTTCATCTTGGAGCGTAGTGGCAAGCTTGGCCTTGGCACGGCTTATATCATGGGCTTCAAGTGGGCATTGAAGCGACAGTATGACTATGTCTTCGAGATGGATGCCGATTTCAGTCACGACCCCAACGACCTGCCACGTCTCTATGCAGCCTGTCATGATGAGGGCTATGACGTGGCCATCGGGTCACGCTATATCAGTGGGGTGAACGTGGTCAACTGGCCCATTGGTCGTGTCCTCATGAGTTACTTTGCCTCGAAGTATGTGCGTCTGGTGACAGGTTTCAAAGTCCATGACACCACAGCTGGTTTCAAATGCTACAAACGCCGGGTGCTGGAGACCATCGAGCTCGACAAGATTCGCTTCAAGGGATATGCCTTCCAGATTGAGATGAAGTTCACCGCCTACCGCATAGGTTTCCGCATCAAGGAGGTGCCGGTTATTTTCATCAACCGTCGGGAGGGAACCTCAAAGATGTCGGGTGGCATCTTCGGTGAAGCTTTTTTCGGAGTCATGCGCCTGCGTCTTGACGGATGGCTGAGGAAATATCCCAAAATAAAGGACAATGAAGCGTGATAATTACCTTTTATACTATTAACCACAAATATTAAGAAAATGATGAAAAACTTCTTGAAATCTATGACTGTTGCCGCACTTGCCTTTTGTTGCACACCAGCTATGGCTCAGTCGTCAGACGGCGGATACCCTATCGGACTTTGGGTGACTAACTATGAAGAAGTAAACAGTGCCCGTTTCTTTATCACCCGTAACCTTGAGGCTCAAAGCGAGGTCAACAATCAAATGGGTTGTGGTGTCTTCAACTTGACCAATGCACAGGGTGATCCTGTTCAGACTGGTGTACTTAACTACACAGGACGCAGTGGCGATAATTTCTTCTTCAGCATCAAGACCGAGAACGGCGAAGAAAGCAAAGTGTCCCTGAAGAAATACAAAGAAGGTGAAGACCTAAAAGTGAAAATAGTAAAGGTGACAGGTGCCCTTGCTAACAACATCATCCTGAAGAGCAGCCTACTCATGTTGCCTGGCGGCTATTCCAATGGCAGTGCCTACGACCCCACACCATTTGCCCTCAACACGGCCGAACTTCTTCCCATCCTACGCGAAGCTTTGCGCGACAAGCTGTACACACCCGGTTTGGGCGATGTGAAGCAATTCATCAACCTTCATGAAGGTGTTGACCTGTCGAAGCCGCTCTATGCCAAGTGCAAAGGAAATTCGTCTGTGAATCTTCGCATGAAAGGAAGCACCTCTGCAGACATCTACGGCGAGATGACACCCGACATGACGCTGAAAGTCTATGATGAGTGGAACGGATGGGTGAAAGTGTATGTACAGGAGAAGAAAGTGGCCTACGTCAGCCAGTCGGTTATCACGCTGACCAACACCCCCGGCCAGATCACGACAGCCGAACCATCAGCAGGTGGGACGACTTCAGCTTCTTCTTCAGCAGCTGCTACAACGGCACAACCCGAGAAGTGCCCACTCAATGGCGACTGGAGCGGATGGATCGGTAAAAACGGATGGGGAGAGATTGCCCTCTTCATCACTTCAAATAAAAAAAATGACCTCTATCATGAGCTGCCCAAGATACAAGGCAATGGAAGCATCAACTACTCTGACGAGTTCTTCGAGAGCGGAGGCGGCTGTGTTCTGGTTTTCAACCGAAGCTTAGGCAACAATGCCTACGAGTTCACCGTGAAGAAGAAAGAGGGTAAGCAAGTGAAATCAGGTAAAGTAAAGATTAGTATATCCGGCGGCAAGGCATCCATTTTCGGTTTGGATGCATGGGCCAAGCAGTTGCCGTTCCATAACGTGACGCTGAACCCCAACCAGTAACCCAACAAAAGACTTGAACGCTACAGAACTGAAAAAACTCTATAGTGCCTTGCCTCAGTGCAAGGCATTTTCTAAATTACTGGAAGACCCGTCGGTGAAGACTGTCTTCCTGCAGGGACTGGTTGGCTCGGCAACACCCTTGTTGTTTGCCAGTGCCGACACGTCGTGCTGCCTGCTCTTCATCTTGTCGGATGTTGATGAGGCTGGCTATTTCTATCATGACCTGATGCAACTGATGGGCTCAACGACGGCGGAGTCCTCCCAGAAAAAAGAAATCGACTCTGACGGGACTTCTGCCAAGGGCAGTGAGCGGGTGATGTTTTTCCCCTCTTCCTATCGCCGGGCCGTGAAATACGGACAGCGCGATGCTGCCAACGAGATACTCCGTACCGAGGTTCTGGCGCGGCTGTCTTCTCTCAGTCATCAGCCTTCTCCTCTCTACATCGTCACCTACCCGGAGGCCTTGGCCGAACTGGTTGTCTCCAAGAAAAACCTCGATGAGAGAATCCTGCGAGTGGGGGTAGGACAGGTTATCGACATGGTAGATATGGAGCATACACTGCGCGACTTTGGCTTTACGGAAGTGGACTATGTCTATGAGCCGGGCCAGTTTGCCCGCCGTGGCAGCATCCTTGATGTCTATTCCTACTCTTGCGAATATCCGTTTCGCATCGATTTCTTCGGCGACGAGGTAGATACCATCCGAACCTTCAGTGTAGAGGATCAGCTGTCAAAGGAAAGACGCGAGCAGGTGGATATCGTGCCGGAGTTGGCACGAACGGACAACACTAAGGAGCCCTTCCTCGATTTCTTGCCAAAGGATGCAGTGCTCGTCATGCGCGACTTTCTGTATATCCGTGAAACGGTAGGCCGCATCTATGAAGAAGGATTCTCGCAGCAAGCTATGACCGAGCGCCTGGAGGGTGCCACAGAGGTGGAACAGCAGGAGATTCGTCGTGAGATGTTGCGAGAGTGCCAGTTGACCACGGGAACACAGTTTGCCGATGCCGCCTTGGGCTTCCGTCGGGTGGAGTTTGGCGCGTCGCCCAGCGGGAAGTTGCAGGCCACGCTTCGCTTCAACATGCTGCCCCAACCGCTGTTCCATAAGAACATAGAGTTGCTCAAGGAGACCTTTGAAGACTATCAGCTTCGGGGCTATCGGCTTTTCGTGTTGGCCGACAGCAAGAAGCAGCATGAGCGCATACAGGCCATTCTGACACCGCCGGAAAATGAAAAACCGGCAGGACATAGCTTCGTACCTGTTGGCTTTACGTTGCACGATGGTTTTGTTGACAATGACTTGCAGACCTGCTTCTTCACCGACCATCAGATCTTCGACCGCTTCCATAAATATAATCTCAAGAGCGATCCGGCCCGTGCAGGTAAGATGGCACTGACCATGAAGGAGCTGCAGGAAATGGAGGTTGGCGACTATCTCGTACATGTGGATTACGGCATTGGTAAGTTCGGCGGCCTGGTGCGTATTCCCATCACCAATCCGCAAACTGGCAAGCAAGGCTACCAGGAAGTCATCCGACTCATCTATCAGCACAATGACAAGGTAGATGTCAGCATCCACTCGCTTTACAAGATTTCCAAATATCGTCGCAGTGAGACGGGTGAGCCGCCGCGTCTCTCCATCCTTGGCTCCGGGGCATGGGAACGATTGAAGGAGCGCACGAAGAAACGCATCAAGGACATTGCCCGCGACCTCATCAAGCTCTATGCCAAGCGGCGCAACGAACAGGGCTTCAGGTACTCGCCCGACTCCTATCTGCAGCACGAGCTGGAGGCGTCGTTCCTCTACGAAGACACCCCCGACCAGCTGAAGGCTACCAGCGACGTGAAGGCCGACATGGAGTCGGCGCAGCCCATGGACCGGCTGGTGTGTGGCGACGTGGGCTTCGGTAAGACGGAAGTCGCCGTCCGTGCCGCCTTCAAGGCTGCCTGCGACTCCAAGCAGGTGGCAGTGCTTGTTCCTACCACGGTGCTGGCCTTCCAGCACTACCAGACCTTCCGCGACCGCATGAAGGGGCTGCCTGTCAGGGTAGATTACCTCTCCCGGGCCCGCACGGCCAAGCAGACGCGTGAGGTGCTGGCCGACCTGAAGGATGGGAAGATCGATATCCTCATCGGCACCCACAAGCTCATTGGCAAGCAGGTGCAGTGGAAAGACCTCGGCCTGCTCATCATCGACGAGGAACAGAAGTTTGGCGTGAGCGTGAAGGAGAAACTCCGCCAGCTGAAAACCAATGTTGACACCCTCACCATGTCGGCAACACCAATCCCCAGAACCTTGCAGTTCTCTCTGATGGGAGCACGAGATATGAGCATCATCCGCACGCCTCCCCCCAATCGCTACCCCATACAGACTGAGCTCGGCACCTACAACGGTGAGCTCATTGCCGATGCCATTGGCTTCGAGATGTCGCGCAACGGACAGGTCTTCTTCGTCAACGACCGCATCTCCAACCTTCCGGAGATCAAGATGCTCATCGAGAAACATGTGCCCGACTGCCGTGTGGTCATCGGTCACGGACAGATGAAGCCCGAGGAGCTGGAGAATATCATCATGGGCTTCATCAACTACGACTACGACGTGCTGCTTTCTACTACCATCGTGGAAAACGGCATCGACATTCCCAATGCCAATACCATCATCGTCAACGATGCCCATAAGTTCGGGTTGTCCGACCTCCACCAGATGCGTGGACGTGTGGGACGCTCCAACCGCAAGGCCTTCTGTTATCTGCTGGCTCCGCCCAAGGCCTATCTGTCACCGGAGGCCCGCCGCCGACTGGAAGCCCTCGAAACATTCTCAGGTCTGGGCAGCGGCTTCAACCTGGCCATGCAGGACCTTGACATCCGTGGTGCCGGCAACCTGCTCGGCGCCGAGCAGAGTGGCTTCATGGAAGACCTGGGCTATGAGACCTACCTGAAAATCATCAAGCAGGCCATGGCTGAACTGAGAAACGAAAGTCAGCACTCCATGCCGTCTGCCAGCAGGTCCAGCGAAGAGACCCCGGCGCCTGTCCCGGAGCATTTCTCC
>CAMNOK010000042.1 GCA_946546825.1 uncultured bacterium | reverse complement strand
GAATAGCCGGAAATCATCCGGCTATTCGTCGTATAAGGAAGCAGCCCTGACGCGGCTCAGTGTTTCGGGTGTCATCTGCAGATAGTTGGCAATATACACCAACGGCGCACGAAGCACAACCTGCGGATTCAGCTTGCACATCTTCTTGTAGCGGCTCTGGGCCGACTCAAACCGAACAAGGTCAGCATGGATCTGAGAAATAATCAAGCTCTCCTCCAAAATCTTACGATACATCATCTGGATATTCACATTGTGCAAAGCCACGACTTCCAAGTCCTGCTTCGGCATGGCATAAACCAAAGTAGGCTCCAAAGCCTCAACTTGCAACCGTGTAGGTTCTTCTTTAAAAAGGCTTTCTATACACATGAAAATGGTGTGGTCTTCACCCAGATGCTCTGTCACCTCCTTACCATTCTTGTAATAGAACTGACGTATCAGTCCATGTTCGATGAAGTATATATTCCGGCAAACCTCTCCCTCCTTCAGAATCATCTCGCCTTTGGCAAACTTCATCGGCACCAGGATGCTCTCAAGCGCATCCAACTCGTCATGGGTCATGGTACTATACCGACGAGCCAATTCACGAGCAATGTCTCTCGTTGTGTTAACTAAATCTTTCATGCTCCTTCTTCCTTTTATGAATGTTGTTTAAGTCAGTATTCTTTCAGCAATTGCCCATCAATCCAACTTCAGCACCGCAAGGAACGCCTTCTGAGGCACCTCCACATTGCCTATTTGCTTCATGCGCTTCTTGCCCCGCTTCTGCTTCTCCAAAAGCTTGCGCTTGCGACTCACATCGCCGCCATAACACTTGGCAGTAACATCCTTGCGCACACACTTGATAGTTTCACGCGCCACAATCTTCGCGCCGATAGCTGCCTGAATGGCAATATCAAACTGCTGCCTCGGGATGAGCTCCTTCAACTTCTCACACATCCTCCGACCCAGCGTCACCGCATTATCCTGATGGGTCAGCGTTGAGAGTGCATCTACGGGTTCTCCGTTGAGCAAGATGTCGAGCTTTGCCAACTTTGACGGACGGAACGAGTCGATATGATAATCAAAAGAGGCATACCCCTTGGATATACTCTTCAACTTATCGTAGAAGTCTATCACGATTTCGCCCAGCGGAATGTAGAAATGAAGCTCCACACGGTTTCCGCTGACAAACTCCTGTTTGATGAGTTCCCCCCGCTTATCCAGACATAGCGTCATGATAGGACCTATAAAACTCGTAGTGGTGATGATGGAAGCCCGTATATAGGGCTCCTCAATATGATCTATCGCGGTAACCTCGGGCAACCCCGATGGGTTGTGTACCTCCTTTGCGCCGCCATGCTTGTCATACACCATATACGACACGTTGGGAACAGTCGTTATGACATCCATGTTGAATTCCCTGTCAAGACGCTCCTGAACAATCTCCATGTGAAGAAGACCCAGGAATCCGCAACGGAAGCCAAAACCAAGCGCAACAGAAGACTCCGGCTGGAAGGTCAGTGAAGCGTCGTTCAGTTGAAGCTTTTCAAGAGAGGCGCGGAGATTTTCATAATCCGTCGGATCTATAGGATAGACTCCGGCAAACACCATCGGCTTCACTTCCTGAAAGCCCTCAATGGCCTTTTCACAAGGATTGGTTACATGGGTGATTGTGTCACCCACCTTCACCTCCTTGGCATCTTTGATGCCGCTAATGATATATCCCACCTCGCCGGTATGGAGTTCTGACTTTGGAATCATATCCATCCTCAAAACACCGACCTCATCGGCAACATATTCCATTCCGGTATTGAAAAACTTCACTTTGTCACCTTTACGGATAGAGCCGTTCTCTATCTTGAAGTAAGCGATGATTCCCCTGAAAGAGTTAAACACCGAGTCGAAGATAAGCGCCTGAAGGGGAGCCTTTTCGTCCCCTGTTGGATGAGGCACCCGTTCTACGACAGCCTTCAGAATTTCTTCAACCCCCTCACCGGTCTTACCCGAAGCACGGATAATCTCATCACGGCCACATCCAAGCAGTTCCACAATTTCGTCTTCCACCTCATCAGGCATTGCCGATGGCATGTCAATTTTATTGATGACAGGAATAATCTCCAAGTCGTGCTCAATAGCCATATATAGGTTGGATATGGTTTGTGCCTGCACACCCTGCGTAGCGTCAACCACCAGTATAGCGCCCTCACAGGCCGCTATACTTCTCGAAACCTCATAGGAGAAATCCACATGCCCCGGAGTGTCAATCAGGTTCAATATATATTTGCCGTCTGCCGGCATATCACCAGCATCCTCTCCATGATAGTCATACTCCATCTGGATAGCATGGCTCTTGATGGTGATACCGCGTTCTTTCTCCAAATCCATATCGTCCAGCATCTGACCCTCCGTTATCTGGATAGTGTGGGTCAGCTCAAGAAGCCTGTCGGCAATGGTGGACTTCCCATGGTCAATATGAGCAATGATACAGAAATTTCTGATATGGTTCATAAGGATTTTTACTTTTAAGTGCAAAAATACAAAATTTATATGAATTAGAAATGATGTATGATAATTTTTTTTGTACCTTTGCATGAAATCAAAGCAAAAGACATCATGCGAAAAAGCGTAACACTTCTTTTCTTCATAGGGATCACAGGTCTGGCACTTCTCTCTACATCCTGCCGCAACAAACTTGAAGACCGGGCTCAGCAGGAAGCTCAAGAATACACCATGAAGTACTGCCCCACCCCCGTATATAACTATTCCAGGACTGACAGCCTGACTTTTGACCCGAAGAGTCACACCTTTACTTACCATTGCACGCTGACCGATGTCATGGACAACTCGGACATCATTGCTAAAAACAAGGAGAACCTTTCACAAGGACTGCTCAAAGCCATCATCTCATCCACCCAGCTCAAAACCTACAAGGATGCCAACTACAATTTCAGATATCTAATCCACTCTGCCTCTCAACCTAAAAACATACTATTCGACAAGACCTACACACCGAAGGATTACCAAACCGAATGAAAGGGTTTCTTCTTGTTACATGGCTCCTCCTCTTGTCACTCTTTGCGAATGCACAAGATACGAGCACCGAGGTTCAGGACATCTTGGAACAGATGCTAACCCTTGAAGACACGGAGTCGGAAGAATGGGCAACAAACTACGAAACGCTGACCGCCTTGGCCAACAACAAGATTGACCTAAACCGTGCCACCACGGAAGACCTCCTTCAAATTCCCTTCCTTCACGATGAACAAATCGACGAGCTCTGCCAGTACCTCTATCGCCATGCCCCCATTAAAAATTGGGGAGAACTTACCATGCTCAAAACCTTTGATGAGAGGCAACGCCAGCTTCTAAGAGCTTTCACTTACTTAGGAAATGTTGAAAAGAATACCTTTCCCTCACTAACCAACATCCTGAAATATGGCAAGCACGAGCTGACCACCACCGTCCACCTTCCCTTTTACACGCGAGAAGGCGACCATGGGGCATACCAGGGTCCCCCCTATCGTCATTCTGTCAGATACAACTTCCGATACGGCCAATATGTAAAAGCCGGCATCATCGGCTCTCAAGATGCCGGTGAGCCCTTCTTTTCCAAAAACAACCCATCAGGCTACGACTACTATTCCTTCTACCTCAACATCAAGAAATACAAACACATCCAATCACTTGTCATCGGCCGTTACAGAATGAGGCTCGGAATGGGGCTCGTGCTGAACAACGACTTCTCGTTTGGCAAACTGATGACCCTGTCCTCTATGGGTAACATGACACCCTCCTTACGTCCACACTCATCACGTTCAGAAGCCTCTTACATGCAAGGTTTAGCCGCCACCATTAAGATTAATAAGTATCTGAACATCAGTCCTTTTATATCCTATCGTTCATTAGATGCTACGCTCAATTCCACCCATTCTTCCATTACCACCATACTCACTTCCGGATACCATCGCACAACCAATGAAATAGACAAGAAAGGCAACGTCAGAGAATGGGTCGCCGGAAACCATCTCTACTATCGAAATGATAGAATCACCGCAGGACTTACCACATTATACAACTCCTACAATCTTCCGCTAAAACCTAACACGTCACAGAAATTTAGACAATATTATCCAAAAGGCAAAGATTTCTTCAATGCCAGCGTCAACTATGGATACCGATATAAGCGACTGAACATTCAAGGAGAGACAGCCCTCTCCGTTCCCCTGTCAAACGAAGGCAACAAAGCGGCCTTTGCCACCATCAACACCTTGACTGCCAACCTCACACAGAGCCTTTCACTCACAGCCCTGCAACGCTTCTATTCCTATCAATATGCACCCCTTCATGCACGAAGTTTCAGCGATGGCGGAAGCGTACAAAACGAGAGTGGATTCTACATCGGTGCCAACTGGCATCCACGCCGCACCCTTGCCATCTATGCCTATTCAGACTTCGCCTACTTCCCTTGGCCCAAATACCTCATTTCTCAGGCTTCCCACTCTTGGGACAATTGCATTTCCGCCGTGTATGAGCACAAAAATATCACGTTCAGTACCCGTTATCGAATCCGCCTTCGGCAAGTTGACAACGAGAAAAAGACTTCCCTCACCAATAAAACAGAACAGCGTGGACGTCTTTCTGTAACGGTCAAAAATCCATCCTGGTCTTACAAAGCGCAACTCGACGCAGCCCTCTCACAAGTTCAGAACACCAGTTGCGGCTACATGGTCAGCCAATCTTTTTCCTATTTGTGGCCGACACACAAAAAACTACAAACCATCGCCTCACTCAGCTATTTTCATACCGATGACTACGACAGCCGTCTCTATAACTACGAGCGCGACATGATGTACGCTTTCAGCTTTCCCGTTTACTTTGGCCATGGTCTTCATGGCTCCCTGTGGGCTAACATCGCAATTCTTTCCAACCTGACACTGACTGCCCGCATATCAACCACAAAATACTACGACCGGTCCGTCATAGGAAGCGGTCACCAGCAAATCAACCACTCTTCCCAAACAGATCTTCATGTGCAGGCAAGGTGGACCTTCTGAAAAAATGATAGGAGAAAAGCTCCGTAATTCATGTTAAAAATATCAACCAAAAAGCTTTTTTGAAAAAAATTCAGTATATTTGCATACAAAATGATGACATCAAAGCATCTTAATCATAATCAAACAATAAAAAATCTTATGAACGACAACAAAATCATGAACCTGGCAGCCGACAACATCCGTATCTTGGCTGCTTCAATGGTTGAAAAAGCTAAGTCCGGTCACCCGGGAGGTGCTATGGGCGGTGCCGACTTCATCAACACCCTTTATAGCGAGTTCCTTGTTTACGACCCAGAGAACCCCGCATGGGAAGGTCGCGACCGCTTCTTCCTCGATCCCGGGCACATGGCGCCTATGCTATACTCACAACTGGCACTGATCGGCAAGTTCACATTGGAGGATTTGCAAAACCTCAGACAGTGGGGTTCTGTAACACCTGGTCACCCCGAACGTGAGATTGAACGCGGCATCGAAAACACCTCAGGTCCCCTCGGACAAGGCCACACTTTTGCCGTAGGAGCCGCCATTGCAGCTAAATTCTTGAAAGCTCGCCTGGGTGACGTCATGAGCCAAACCATCTATGCCTATATCTCAGACGGAGGCGTTCAGGAAGAAATCTCACAGGGCGCCGGTCGTATAGCAGGAAATCTGGGGCTCGACAACCTCATCATGTTCTATGATGCCAATGATATCCAGCTCTCCACCAAAACAGAGGTCGTCACATGTGAGGATACAGCCAAGAAATACGAGGCCTGGGGATGGTATGTCCAAAACATCAATGGTAACGATGTTGACGAAATCCGCAAAGCCATTAAGAACGCCCAGCAAGAGAAGGCTCGCCCAAGCCTGATTATCGGTCATTGCGTGATGGGCAAGGGTGCCCGCAAGGCTGACGGCTCAAGCTATGAGAGCAACTGCGCCACCCACGGTGCGCCCTTAGGCGGCGATGCCTATATCAACACCATGAAGAATCTTGGGGCTGATCCCGAGAATCCCTTCCAGATTTTCCCAGAAGTCAAAGAGCTCTATGCCAAGCGTGCTGAAGAACTGAAGAAAATTGTTGCTGAACGCTATGCCGCAAAAGCACAATGGGCCAAGGAAAATCCCGAAAAGGCCGAGTTGATGAAAGAATGGTTCAGCGGTAAGGCTCCGAAGATTGACTGGAGCAAAGTTGAACAGAAGGCCGGAGCTGCAACTCGTGGAGCAAGCGCCACGGTCCTGAGCGTTCTCGCCGAACAGGTTCCCAACATGATTTGCGCCTCTGCCGACCTCTCCAACTCCGACAAGACCGACGGTTTCCTCAAGAAGACCCACGACATCGTGAAGGGCGACTTCACAGGAGCCTTCTTCCAGGCAGGTGTCGCCGAGTTGACAATGGCATGCTGCTGCATCGGTATGGCTCTTCACGGAGGTGTCATCCCTGCCTGCGGAACCTTCTTCGTCTTCAGCGACTACATGAAGCCGGCCGTACGTATGGCTGCCCTCATGGAACTTCCCGTGAAATTCATCTGGACACACGACGCTTTCCGCGTTGGTGAAGACGGTCCTACCCACGAGCCGGTTGAACAGGAAGCCCAAATCCGCCTGATGGAGAAACTTAAAAACCACCATGGTAAGAACTCCATGCTCGTAGTTCGTCCTGCCGACGCCGAAGAGACAACTGTCTGCTGGCGTATGGCCATGGAGAATACGACAACTCCTACCGCCCTGATCTTCAGCCGTCAGAACATCGACATGCTTCCCGAAGGTAACGACTACAGCCAAGCCCAAAAGGGTGCCTATGTTGTTGCCGGAAGCGACGAGAACTACGATGTCATCCTACTTGCCAGCGGTTCCGAAGTAAGCACCCTTGAGGCTGGTGCCAAGCTACTTCGAGAGGACGGAGTGAAAGTTCGCATCGTGAGCGTCCCCTCTGAAGGACTCTTCCGTAGCCAATCAAAGGAATATCAGCAGAGCGTACTGCCTGCCGGAAAGAAGAAATTCGGCCTGACGGCAGGGCTGCCCGTCACACTTGAAGGTCTCGTAGGTGCCGATGGTTGTGTCTGGGGACTTGAAAGCTTCGGGTTCTCCGCTCCCTACAAGGTTCTCGACGAGAAACTGGGGTACACCGGTCAGAACGTCTATGAGCAGGTTAAAAAACTCTTAGCATAAAAGATTCATGGAAATCAAGACGATAGGCATAGCCAGCGATCACGCTGGCTATGCCCTTAAACAATTTGTAAAGAAGTATCTGGAAGAGAAGGGATACACCTACAAGGATTACGGAACCTACACAGAGGACTCCTGCGACTATAGCGACTTTGGTCACGCCTTGGCAGAAGGCATCGAAAAAGGTGAAGTGTTTCCTGGCATCGCCATCTGCGGAAGTGGCGAGGGCATCAACATGACACTGAACAAACACCAATCCATCCGTGCAGGCCTCTGCTGGATTCCCGAGATTGCCCATCTCATTCGTCAGCACAACAACGCCAATGTTCTCGTGATGCCCGGCCGCTTCATTGACGAAACCACGGCACGCCAGATTATGGACGAATTCTTCTCAACAGAGTTTGAAGGCGGACGCCACCAAAAGCGTATTGACAAGATACCTCTTCACTAAATCATTCTTAATTCATGATTAAAAAAGTCCTATTATTATCCCTTGTCATTTTCATGGCAAGGGGTATTATTTACGCCCAATACACAACCGACAACAACGGACAGACCTACACGTTGGAACGTCTATCAAAGATTGAAAACTCAGGCGTCATTAAAGAGAGTTCTAACCATATCAACATCTATACGCTGACACAGAGCATCACCATCAGCGCTGAAGACACGCTCACGCTTTCCGACGAGATGACACTTCGATGCAAGGATGGCGTCCGTATTACCATTGCGGGGCAGGCAAACATAGGTGGTGAGAAGCCCATTATTTTCACACGGGCCAGCGATAGCGACACACCTGACTGTCTTTTCCTCGATACGCCAAAAGGAGAAGTCAGCATCAAAAACGTGCGCTTCGAATATATGGGGCTGATGGTATCTGACACCCGACAGCTCAACCTCAACAACTGTACCTTCGCCACCCATCACGGACAACAAGCCGCCGCACTCTATTTTATTTTAGGTAATAACAAAGCTTCTGTCACTGACTGCCATTTCGAGTATGCTCAGAAAGCCGCCATCGGAAGCTCCGTCAACTCTGAAGCCCAGCTGGACATCAGCAACTGCACCTTCCTGAGAAATTCCGTAGCCAACCAGAACATACCACAGATCAATCTTTCTGCCTCGGAAAAAATAAACATCACCGACTGTTCCATCTCTGGGAACCCTGCCAACAACATGGTTGGCGGCATCGGTATCTCAAACTTCATAGGCTCAGAAAACACACAAGTCACTATCGAGCGCTGCCACATTGCCGACAACCGCTACGGCATCGGTACCGTAGGCCCTGTAAATATCCGTATCCTTGACTGCACGCTTACCGACAACCGATATGAAAGCGACCCGATGAACGGTGGCAGCGGCGTGAGCCTCTACGATCCCTACAAGAAAACCGATGCCTACCTGAAAGGCAACCTCATCGAAGGAAGTCTTTGGGGCGTCACCATTATCGGATGTAAGAGCGTGAACCTCGGACGCACAAGTCTTCACGACCACCAAGCGCCGACCTACAATCCTGGCGGAAATATCTTCCGCGACAATGGCAACAACGGCATGAAGTATGATCTCTACAACAACTCCACCATCACGGTTTATGCACAAGGGAATATATGGAATGTGACCAACCAGACAAAAGACGAAATTGAAAAGGTTATCACCCACAAAGTGGACAACTCCAGCCTGGGAGAAGTCATCTTTTGGCCAGCGGGTACTCCAACGGGCATCAATCTGCCCACCCAGGATGCCAACAAAGTCATAAGAACATACACACTGAACGGCATTGCCATTCCTTATGGAAACGACTACAAGGGCATACAGATTGCCAATGGCCGAAAGGTGCTCATCAAGAAGTAACAGAGAATAAAATGGAAAGACTCAGAAAAGATCTCACCACAATATGCCGCTTATGTCTCATGACAACATTCATCATGACAGTTGCTTCCTGCACAACCTCAAAATTGCTTCCAGGTGACCTGCTTTTCCATGTATCGCCCCATCCTAACGCCATTACGAGCGTAACAAGCGGGATGGTTGATCATGTTGCAGTAGTCATCTCCTCTGACACCGTTATCGAGGCAGTAGGACAAGGTGTGGTCCTTACTCCCATCTCCGAACTCCTTCATCAAGAAGGCCAATATCAGCACGCACGTCTGAAGAAGAAGTTCGACTGGGAGCGGACACTCAATAACCTCAAGACTTATCTGGGAAAGCCCTATGACAAGCTGTACCTTCCCGACAACGACTCCATCTATTGCACCGAATTAGTTCAAATTTCCTTTGTCAACAAGAAAGGACAAAGAATCTTCGCCCCTATCCCCATGTCATTTCACGATGAGAGTGGGCATATTACTGCCTATTGGCGCAACTTCTACCAGCAGTACCACATGGAAGTACCCGAAGGACAGCCCGGCACCAATCCCAACGAGATGATTCTTCGGCCGGAGCTTCGCTCTTTGGGAATCCTCAAAAATGTACAATAGACATTCCGATTGCATAGATACTTTCAGAAAGCCCCAAAGACATACTGAAAGCAAAACCAGAGTTCAGCTCCCAGCACATATAACAAGAGTATGACGGGAAGTGCCGTAAAACCACCCACAAGGCCACGAATGATGTCACCGACCGAGCCATATTTGCCAGACGTCACGCCATAGGTCACTGAGACCATACTTAACATGAAGGCCATGATAGGCATCATACTATCAGAGAAGCTGCTGGGAAATAGCCTTCCCGTTGCACTGAGCAATACGGCATGCGGAAGCATCGTAAGCAGCATCATAACGATGACCGCCAGCAATAATTCCAACACTATCATCTGAAAGGCAAATCGCTGCCTGTAGGATACCAGCCGGTGACTTTTGATGACAGAAAGAAGACCACTCGTTCTGAAGAAACTTATGGCAATACTGCCTATCACGAGGTATAGCAGCAGTTGGTTGGAGAGGTTTTCTGCAAACGAGCCGAAGAACCATCTGATACCCTCACCACTAAGTAGGGAACGAACATTGGCCGTGGGCAAAGCAGCAGCTATCACCCACGATGCCACCAAGAGCAATAGTTGTACCACCAGCAATGTTACGGCGGCATATCCAGCCAACTTTTCCCAGTTTCGTCTTACCTTTCTCTTCACTTTTTGCACCATCTAAACCAAAAATTACTCTTCGTCGGGATGCAGATTCTCAATATCAAGTATTCCCAACTCACAGGCCCTGACAACAAGTCTCGTGGCATTCACTCCCATGCGCCCATTGCCATTGGGAAAAAGTTTCTGCACCAACTCGTTCTGTCGCTTCTCCAAGCTCTTCACTCCGAAAGGCATGCCACGCAGGTTGGTTATCTGCTCCTTGGTGTAGCCCAAGGCCAAATGACGAAGAAAACGCTCGTCGTACTCATCGATTTCATAATCGATGATAGCCTCTTGCTTCATGAGTTGACTGCCTACGCTCCGCTTGAAGCGCTCCACAATACGCTCTAAAATGGGTTGGTTGAACACCATCTTCTTACCCGTCATAACACTGAAGACATCGCCCCGAGTAAGTAGTTCGCCACTCTTGAGAATGATTCCATCGCACCCAGCATCCAGCACATCAACCCACAATTTTTCATTCAATATTTCACCCGTAAAGATGAGCACCTTCACCTGTGGATAGGCTTCCTTAGTGTGTCGGCATATCTCAACCCCCACGGTTGTCGAACCGCCAAGTCCCAGGTCAAGCAGCACAAGATCTGGCAGTTGTTGTTTCAGAACACGCCAGTATGTTTGTTCACTCTCTGCTGTTCCAATGATTTCCGCCTCTGGAATGTCATTGCGAAAGATACCTTCCGTACCCTTCAGTTCCAGGGGCACATCTTCTACTATGATAACTTTAAATTTTTCCATATCTCATTAACCATTGTTATTTCTATAACTACTGTCTGCTCTTCCTTCACGGCTTGGATGCCACAGCCCCGAGCATTAAACTCCTCTCCCATCTCCCTGATGATTTGTCGGCAGAGCAGAAAATCAACATTGATAGTCAACGGCGTGAAAAGGTTCCGGCATTCCTCCTCCGTCAATTCCAGATTTTCCATTCTAAAACTGACGCAGGCATAACGCCCCATTTCCTTTACCAGCCTCGTTTCTGGATTGACGTTATTGTTCTGTCGTTGCAGCAATTCAAACAAGTAAAACATCATTTCATTATCCACACTTATAGGCGTCTTTACTTGCATAAGAGCCTGTCGGCTCAACACGCCATAGAGTTCTCGATAAAAGATCACCAGCTGCGTCACCGTTTCCATATCATGCTCTGCTGCTTCCATAAATTGTCTGATACGTGAAGGATAGTACATCGTTTCATGCTTTAGCGTAGAAAGACAGTTATCCAGCACGTTATTGCTCACATAGAGCTGACTGTTTTCATATTGTATGCATCTTAATTCGTCGGCCGCCATTTCCATGTCTTCTTTCCTGACATTTCTATCCGTCATACTGTTTCTGAGGGCTTGTTTGATTTGTTCTACTATTTTGTATAGCACTGCCATACGTTCGTTCTTGCTCTTGTCATCATCGTTCCAAATGGACTCTATCCGTGCTAATTTATCGGCAACAGGTCTATCCGAGAGCAGAACCTCATTGATGGCATTCACCTTTTCCACACTGTAGCGGAAATATAACCTATGTCGATAGTACAGAATGTAGTAAGCAGGGAATACCAAAAGGAGCAGCACCATGAGTATAATGACCGCCACCGTCTTGTTACTTTCCGACTTCTGCATTAGACGGCAATATTCTGGTAGCGAATGGTCGGCCGAGAGTTGGCGAAACAGCTGTGTATATATTCTGTTATGTTCGTGATATAGCTGCCACTTATGGAGTGCCAATGCTGCCACCGCTGCCTCGTTGTGTATATCGAGCCTGACACGGTCATCGGCATCTCTACCCTTGTCAAGAAGATGCAGACAACTGTCTGCAAACATCAGCGTACGCTCATACTCCCCCCTAACATTGGCAAAGTAGGCACTATCAGCCAGTGAGCGTGCCTGGATGAGTTCCGAGCTCTGAGCATTGGCCATGCCGGAGAAAAGTAACATGGCTGCCCCACACAATACCCTGACGATGCCTTTTGGCAGTCGGAATGACAGGCAGGTTCCCTTTCCCAATTCCGATCGGGCTTCCATACGACACACACTAAAGAGCTGGCTCGTCTTCTTATATTTTTCTATAATACCCTTACAATTCATCAGGCCAAAACCGTGCGACTCCTCCATTTCTGCATAGTGGGTCGGCGCAGATTGGGAGTCGATGATGGACTTGTAGTCGAAAAGATGGTCGAGTTTCTCCTGTGGTATGCCACAACCTGTATCTTCTACCGCTATCTCTACATACTTATCCTCCTCAGTAGCCTCAACCGTCACAGTGCCGCCCTGGGGCGTAAATTTCCGAGCGTTGTCGGCCAAAGTATTTAGCATGAAAAGCGTGAGCGTCTTGTCGGCTTTCACAATGGCCTCAGTGGGCTTTACTACGAGGTTGATGCCTTTCAGTTGAAAAGCCATTCTACCTCGTTTCAACGTATTGAAGAGTTCGTTGAGCGGAAAGCTCTCCACTCTGATATTCAGTTCTCCACTACGCATCCGTATCCACCTCGTCAATACATTGTTATAATTGTTAATTTGTTCGGTCAGCTCTGCCATGTAGTTCATGCGTTCCTTTCTGACTCGCTCATCCTCCTGCCTGTTTTTCAGACATTGTGCCTCGTGAATCATTCGGTCTATAAGAGGAGTAATAGAGGTTACAATAGTGAGCTTAGTACGCTGTTCCAAGTTGCGCCGACGATTGACTTTCAAATGGAGTTGTTCCACTTGTTTCCGTTCGTTTATTTCCTCCCTCCGTTCCATCTCCAGAGTCTGACGCCGTTTCTCTTCCGTCTCCCACTGTCTTAAAGGCTGAGTGAGTTTCTCTGCAGAATAACGACTGTTACTCTTTCGACGCATGAGGTCGAAGACCACAAGGAGCGCCACAACAGCAATAAAGATGATAACCACCGCGACAATCATCAGGTTCAGCATACGCGATGACTGCTGCAACTGTTCGGCTCGAGCTTCCAACTGCATGTCTTGACGTGTTCGCTCCTGCATATCAAGATAAATGTTTCTGTTGTAGTCGCTGGCTGACTTGTCGTTAACGGCGGAGTAAACCAATGAGAGCTGTTCGCGGATGGAAGCCACAAGGTCTGGAGCGCGGTTAATTGCAGTGTCTCTATTCAATGCGTTGTTCAGACAGATCTCTGCTGACTCGTAGTCTTCAATCTCCCAATAACATTCGGCCAGGGTGCGATAGGCGCCGGCCGTTTGATAGACGTCGCCAAGCGTACTGAAAATATCCAACGCACGTTGAGCAAGATTGCCTGCCAGTAGTGTGTCTGGCATCTGGTCGATGTTGAGAAACTTCATCGCAGGCAGGTTTTCCTCGATAAGTCGGTCGCGCTTTTCGGGCAGCTGCAAGTGTTCACTCAGAGCTTGCAGAGCCTGTGCTTCAAAAAAAATGTAGCCATACTGTCGGGCCGTCAGATAGCATCTCATCAGATAATCGAACTCACGTTGTGCTATCACTTCTGGGGAGGCTCCTTGCAGGATGCCTCCCGATCCGACATTATAGAAGTAGGCCAATAATTGTGCGGTATCCTGTGCAACAGGTCCATTAGGGTCAATATGTTTCATAGCATCGGCAGCGGCCTGCAGAAGTCCCACATAATAGAAATAGGCTGACTCCACGATGTAGAACTCACTTTCAGCATATACCATGCGTTGCTGCTGACGCGGGGAAAGTCTGTCTTTGTCCTGCCTGATGCGACGCAGACGTCTCAGGGCACGCTCGCGATAGTCGTAGAAACTTTTATTTTCAGACTGTCTTTGGCATAGTCTCATCTGCTGCACGTCACCCACAAGGAGCTCCACCTCGTTGTCTGTATCTATAGAATCAAGCTGGCGTCGAGCACGGTCATACTCCATACGGGCAATACTCACAAAAGCCAAATTATTTAAAGCCTCTGCAGTTGCGTCACCCTGTCCTTCAGCTCGTTCAAGGGCTCTGACGGCATAGATTTCGGCAGAGTCGAGTGAACGGTAATGGTAATGATATGCGACATCATTCAACTTGTCTGCCTCTTTCAACCGAGAGTGATCTTGACAAGCCGAAAAAAAACAGAAGCCCGACAGGAGCCACACACCCGTCAGGCTTCTGATAAAAGTCTTTTTATGCTCGCGCCTTGGCAACATAGCCAAGAGCCTCACGACATTTATCAGTGATATACTGCCAGTCGCCAGCAGCCACTTTTTCTTTGGGGAACAGCTTGGAACCCATACCTACGCAATAGACACCAGCTTTGAACCATGCCTTCAGATTATCTTCCTCAGGGGCTACGCCGCCTGTTACCATAATCTTTGACCAAGGCATAGGGGCCTTCAGTCCCTTAATCATATTCGGACCGACCACATCACCCGGAAATACTTTCGTCAGGTCGCAACCAAGCTCTTGTGCCTTACCTATCTCGCTCACGGTCATACAACCAGGACAATAAGGCACAAGGCGACGGTTACACACTGGTGCAATATCAGGGTTGAACAACGGGCCAACCACGAAATTGGCTCCCAACTGGATATAGAGGGCTGCCGTGGGAGCATCAACTACAGAACCTATACCGAGAGCAAGCTCCGGGCACGCTTTGTCAGCCCACTTTACAAGTTCTCCGAAAACTTCTTGAGCGAAGTCACCACGATTGGTAAACTCAAAGGCTCGTACGCCACCTTCGTAACAAGCTTTCACAACATGCTTGCATGTATCAAGGTCTTTGTGATAGAAGACGGGTACCATACCGGTATCACCTATCTTCTTCATCACTGCTATTTTATCAAATTTTGCCATCTCTTTATTATCTTTTTTATTGTCTTTTTCACATATAGTGACATTGGACGTTTTTACAATCTTAGCGTTGCACACGTCCGTTGGCACTTCCTCCCGCAAGGGCTTCCACTTCTGCGGCAGTTACCAGATTGAAGTCACCATTTACGGTATGTTTCAGTGCCGACGCTGCCACAGCAAACTCCAGAGCTTCTCCCTGTGTCTGCTTGGTTAACAGGCCATGAATCAACCCTCCTGAGAACGAGTCACCACCACCTACACGGTCAATGATTGGCATGATGTCGTATCGCTTGGATTGGTAGAATTCCTTGCCGTCATAAATGAGAGCTTTCCAACCGTTGTGAGTAGCTGAATAGGATTCGCGCAGAGTGCTTACCACATATTTGAAACCAAACTCCTGCTTCATCTGCTTGAAGATGCCTTCATAGCCAGCTGCATCAGTTTGTCCGCCTTCCACATCGGCATCGGGTTTGAAGCCCAAACAAAGCTCTGCATCTTCTTCGTTGCCGATGCAGACATCCACATATTTCATTAGAGGGCGCATGATACTAATGGCCTTTTCGGAGGTCCAAAGCTTCTTACGGAAATTCAAATCAACGCTCACAGTAACGCCATGGCGCTTGGCTGCCTCACAGGCCAAACGTGTCAGTTCTGCAGCCTTGTCGCTGATGGCCGGCGTAATACCACTCCAATGGAACCAATCGACATCTGTCATGATTGCGTCAAAATCGAATTCCTTGGCATCGGCCTCGGCAATAGCAGAATGAGCACGGTCGTAGATGACCTTCGAGGGACGCATGCTGGCACCCGTCTCTGCATAGTAAAGACCTACACGGTCGCCACCGCGAACCACATAACGAGTATCCACACCATAGCGGCGCAAAGCGTTCACTGCAATCTGTCCGATTTCATGTGAAGGAAGCTTCGACACGAAGAATGCTTGATGTCCATAGTTTGCCAAACTTACGGCCACATTGGCCTCCCCACCTCCGGGAATGATACGGAAGGTCTCACTCTGAATAAAACGATCGTTGCCTTCTGGCGACAGGCGAAGCATTATTTCGCCCAGCGTTACAATTTTTGCCATAATAACTTTTATTTATTACTCTTTTTTTATAACTGTTTTCACGAATATTCTCTATTCATGCGATTCTCATTTCAATATGGAGCCCTTAGACGAATTGTCTTTTACTCGGATATCCTATAATAAATTCAACACTTCTCTCGCATGATCGAAGCATCCGACATTCAGTCTGCAAATATATGTCTTTTTTCGCAAACAACAAAAAATAACACAAAAAAAGAAACTCACTCATTGACCTCTTTACTTCAGAAGAATACGATTCGGCTACGACTTAACATGAACATAGCCAAATACCAGAATCTGTCTCCAC
>CAMNOK010000041.1 GCA_946546825.1 uncultured bacterium | reverse complement strand
TGATGCCTAAGTGGAATCCGGGCGTGCGTTTCGGTATCCCTTTTAAGACGCGTTTCGAATTGCCCATCAACTATAAGATATACAACGAACTCGACTGGCAGTCGCAATAAGGAAAGGTAAGAAAGTAAAAGAGCTCACCGCGGTGAGCTCTTTACTTTTTGAAATGAAGGTGTCAGGGGTTACTTGACGGTGAATTTACGTCCGTTCAAGATGTAGAGCCCTGGCTTCAGGTCTTTCGCTCTTCTTCCCTGTAGGTCATAGACGATGCCGTCACCCGTGTCTGTCGGTTCGGTGGTGATGTTGCTGATACCGGAGTAGGTGGACGTACGGTCAATGACGTAGTTGTGGTTCTTGCCGTCCTTAGTGGTAGCAATCTCAAAGTACGACTCGGCATTGATGTTCTCGATGTCCACGGTCTGCGGAGATCCGCTACCTATGTTGAATACGAAGTTCACGCAGTCGTCTTCGCTATGGATGGTGAAGGTCTTGTAGAACCACTTCTTTCCGTCTATCGTCTTGTAGGTGCTCACAGCATCTCCCGGCCAGGTGCTGTTTGTCGGTGCATGTGTGCCGTCACCGCCCCAAGTCCAGAAGTTCACGCTGGTCAGTGTTGTTGACCATACATCGGCGTTCACATAGACATTGATGTCGTAGGCAACAGAGGGTGCGGGTGCTGTGATGTTGTATTCACGCGTGATGACACCGCTCACAGTACTGCCCACAAGCAATCCTACCTTCAGTGTTGTCTGTCCGACAGGCAGGGTGATAGTCGTGCCGCTGTTGACCTGTGTGCTGGCTGCCGTCGGTGTTGAACCGTCGGTGGTATAGACCAGCTTGGCAGCCTGATTGCTTACGGCAGACAGCATCACCTTCAATTCTTCTGCAGTGTAGGAACCCGAGGCCATGTCTGCCCAAGCCGTATTCATTGTGCTGCTCAGATAGTAGGCATAGTGGTAGCCGCTGAGCACTTTGACCCATGATGTGGCGTTGGGCGCATAGGTTTCTGCACCTTTGCCAACTACGGCAAGCAGTGTTCCGTTGGCTCCCGTCACAGCTGTAGCCTGGTAGTCGCCGTTGGCAGCAAGTACGGAATAGGAACTCATGTTATGGATGCCGGCTCCCTTGCGCACGCTGACCATAGCCTTGATATCTTCAGGGTAGCTGAGCCAGTGCTTATAGAACACACATGGCGTGCCCGGCATGGACAAGAGGTAGGCGTTGGCGGCCAGGGTGTCTTTCTTCAGCGGGTCTTGCTGACTGGCAGAAGAACGGTATTCCGTGTCGTGGTTTTCCACGAAAGTCACCGCCCAGCGGCGATAGCTGCCGCCGTTGTAGTTGTTGCTCATCAGCGGCCAGTTGTTGTCGTTCTGTTGGGTGAGCTTGGTCCAGTTGCCACTATTGGCGGCATTGCGTACGGTGTAGCGGAACTGGAAGTCGAAGGCAGCCGAAGTGGGTACGTTGTTTACCTTGGTGCCATCGATCCAGTTACGGATGGTCTGTGTGCCGTCCCAGCATTCACCGACGGAGAACTGCGGCTTGGCATAGGTGTTGTAGATGCCTGTAAATGAGGCAGAGTAGCCCTTCACCATGTCGTAGCGGAAACCTGTATATCCGAAGTCATCCATCAGCATCTTCAGATAGGCCTTTACGTTGGCCTGCACGTTGGCACTGTTGTGGTCCAAGTCGCGCATACCGCTCCATCCTTCGCCCGTGTCGTTATAGGAGCTGAGGCTGTAGCCGTTGGCGGTGGCCCAGTTCTTGGTGGCACCGCCGTCGTCGTTGGCACAGATGTCAGTACTTGTCAGCTGATAGTATGTTCCGTTATAGTACTCACGGGGAAAGTCCACCCAGTTGCTGACGTTCCTGCGATGGTTGATGACGATGTCGGCAATGGTTCCGATGCCTTTGTCCTTGAAGGTGCTGATCATAGAGAGCAGTTCCTCCTTCGTTCCGAACGAGCTGTTGTAGTTCTCGAACCAATAGAGGTCATCGTAACCCATACTCTGTCCGCCGCAATTGGCACTCTGTGGAATCCATACCAGGTCGAAGGTTCCTTTCATGTTATCGGCCTGGTTTTGCAGTTTGCTCCACTTGGAGTCGGTGTAGGAGTCCCAGTAGAATCCCTGCAGCATCACGCCGCCGTAGTTCTCAGGCCAGCCTTGTGCCATGGTATTCATGGCGCAGCAGGCGAGAGTGATAAGGGTAAATAGTTTCTTCATGTTCGTTTGTATCCTTAATTACATAGACGTTTTACCTTAAATTTGAAAAGGGAGGCAGCACCAAAAGGTGGAGCCTCTCTTTTCTGTGGATTGGGCCTGCAAATCAGCTTGCAGGTGTGATTGTTGCGTATGACTTGGTGTCGCAGAGCGGATAAAACTTGATTCTTACAAGACCAGTGGTGGTAACGGGAATGTTGTCGTTAGAACCATTGATGATGTTGTCAAGCGTGCCGCCCCAGTTGCCGTCCTGGCTGTCCCAAGTGCCGTTGCCCTTGAACTTGATAACGCCTTCGGTCAGCGTAGTGACACACTCCCAGCAATGTTCGCTGGAGTTGAACGTCATCTGAACACCGTTGTCCCAGTCGTTGCCAACAGAGCTACCGACTACAAAGACGCTGTAGATGCGAGTCAGCGTGAAGGTCATGGTGGTCAGATCTACATCTGCACGATAGAATCCCGGTGTGACGAAGATGTTTCCGGAGTTTCCATCATCGATGAGTGAACCTCCGTTGTCATCATTTTCACCAGCTCCATAGTTACCATTATCCCAGTTGTCTGCTGCGCCACGGAACTTGAAAGCACCTTTGCCGTCTGTCCAAGATTCTTCCTTTGCCTCGAAGAAGCCAGTGTAGTGGCCGTCCATGGCAGGGCAGTAGAGAGGCTGCTGATAGTTACCCCAGCTGTTGTTTACACCAGCTTCATAGATGTACTCACTGAAGGTCAGCGGAGTGATCTCATAGGTCTGTCCGAGCATATCAATGCTAATCTTGTAGGCTACAGCACCATCGGAAGCGGGCATGCAGAAGGCACCGATGTCTCCGAAGGCGAGGTTACCCGTTAAGGATGCGTCACCATTTTCGGCCACGCCCCAGAGGTTGTTCCAGAAGTCGCCAGAGGTATAGGCACTCTCGGGAGCAATCTTGAACCAGTTGTCTACGCGATTGCCATCACCGTCCTTCGGAGCAGGAATGACAGCCGTGAAGATGGGATCATCATACACATCGCCGCCACCATTCTTCAGCTCGTAGGTCATGTCGCTGTCGCTCCAGTTGTTGGTAGCTCCTACATAGTAGTAGTGGTTCTCGATGACGGGAACGTCATTCGGGTCAAGGCTTACATAGAGATAAGTCTCGGCATGGGTCAGCATGGCCTTACCATTGACGATGGCGTATTCTACCACCACCGGCACTTCGCGCTCTACCGGACGCTTGCCATAGAGCTGGATGATGGCGGCCTTCAGCTCGTCAGTGCTCACCTTGCCCTGTGCATTGGCTTCCAGTTCCACCTTGTTGGTGCGTGCAGCGTCGTAAAGGGCAACCAGATAGTTCACGGTAGCACCTTCTTCAGCATTGATGGTAGGAACGAAGATCTGTATGTCGGCATCCATATTGTTGCCGAACTGTATGGAGGGAGCTTCTGCTGCGCTCACCTCTACAGCGATGGGATTCTGTGCCTCCTCATTGGGCTGTGCCCAGTCGGTGTAGTCTCCGTCACAACTTGCGAAGAGCAGTGCCAGTCCCAAGAAACTAAATATCTTTTTCATAATCTTTCAGTCTGTTTGAGATTTTATTTTTCCATGAACATATACTGACCAGTGATGTCGTTGAAGATGACAACATAGGTAGCACCCTTGCTGACAACGATGTTTGCACCTTGTTTTGTACCATTTCCATAGGGGAAGTCTACACCACCGTAGTCGAGTGTCCAGTCGTTACCATCATAGAACTTCACTTCATCACCTGCATTCAGTGTGACGGTGGTCTGCCAGAGGTGGTTCTGTGCACCTGCAAAGGTCTCCACAGCACTCATCGGGTTGGCATTGCTCCAGCCGTTGAACGAACCAGTGAGATAGACACCGGCATAGCTGGTCGGCGTGATGTCGAGCTTCACTGCAGTGAAGGTAGGTCTTGCCAGGTCACTCTTCACGGTGATGCGGTAGTAGCCGGCACCATCACCCAAGGTAATGTTACCCTTGTCATCAGAACCGTCGTAGCCGCGGAGCCATTCACCGCCTGCGCTGCAGAATCCGTGATCCCAGTCACCGATGCCTTCGCAAACCTTGAACTCGCCACCGCTGGGGTAGTAGAAGGTGAATTCGAACTCACCCTTGCCGCTTACCTTGTCGTAGTCATAGTCTTTCTTGACGAAGAGCGGCAGTACGCTGGTACCCAGTCCTCCGGTAGAGTTGTTCCATCCGCCGTCAGCGATACAAGCTCCAGTGATGTACCAAGTTGCAGGCATGGCGTCAGCCAGTTCCTTATAGGCGGGAATAGCCTTGAAGGAGATAACGTTGGAGACAGACTGTCCGGCAACTCCGTCAAGTGTGGCTAACATACGGGCAAAGACGGTTACCTCTGCGGGAATCGTGGTCTCTGTCCATTGCGGGTTAGAGAGTCTCATCAGTGCATCGATGAGTGATGCGGCATTCAGAGAACCCTTGTTGCCGGTGAAGATGTCGGCGAGGGTTACATGGTCGGCGATGGTAGCACCGGTCTCATCGGCAGCTGCATCATCAAGCGTCGTGTTATAGGTGTTGGTCAGCGAAAGCTGTACCTTGTACTTCGCTGCGGCAGGAAAACCATAGTTTGGTTGTCTCCATGTCAGTTCGAGTCCCGTTGACTTGGCCAGGTCGATGGCGTCGGTAAATGTGGGCACGTTCAGCATGAAGCTACTTGGCGCAGCATCAGTGTTGACTCTGGGATTAGAGTCGTTGTCATCTGTGCAGGCGGCCATCATGAATACGCCGCACAGGAGCAAAGCTGCAGACTTCAATATCTTTTTCATGTTGTATTACCTTATTTAATGAGATTAGTAATTCGGATTCTGCTTGTAGAAGTTGGGAGCTTCCGTGTTGGGGATAGCGAAGATGTTGCGGTATTCGGGGAAGTTGGCACCTTCCTCTGCACCGTTCTTCCATTCCCACTGATAACCGGTAGAGCCTCCGAACATCTTGTAGCGGATGAGATCGACACGGCGATGGCCTTCGAAGTAGAACTCCTTCTGCCACTCGTCGAGGATGTCGCGTATGGTGTAGCTGGACTTTGTAGCAGCTCCTGCGCGCAGGCGCAGATTGTTCAGATAGGTGGTTCCTGCATCAGTAGCACTCAGGCCGCCCTTGATGCGGGCCTCAGCCTCTGCGGAAGTCAAGAGGGCTTCTGCATAGCGCATGATGAAGTAGTCGGTGTCACAGAACTTGGCATTGGTCTGTGTTCCTGATGTGCGGAAGTTGGTAAACTTGCAGACACCGTAGCCGCTGCCGAAGTCTGTGCGATTGCTTGCTACGAAGCTATGATCCTTTGCCCAGAACAGAGCACGCTGGTCACCAGCCAGTGCTGCCATCTCATAAGAGGTCAGGTCTTTAGTGAGCAGTGCAATCTCCTCGTCAGTTTTGCTCTGGTCAAAGAAGACGCGTACCAAAGCTTTGCGGGCGCGATTACCACCCCATGCTTCTGTCGTACCGTTGGTAGCAGAGGGATCATACCTGTCGGGATGCATGCTGGTATTGAAAGTAGAAGCAATCAAAAACTCTGAGCATCCGTAGCCGGCAGTCATGTCACCCTGTTGCAGGATGGGGAAGATAGCCTCGATGGCAGCTCCATTTTCACCATTGTCACCCATGAAGAGCTTCTGGTAGGCGCTCCAGCGTATGCCGTTGTCACTGGGGTCAATGGTCGGGGTCTGATAGAGGTCATAGGGAGAAGCAATCACCAGGTCGGCATAGTCCTTGGCATCGTTCCAGCGCGGTATGCCCGTATAGACTTCTGCATTTAAGTAGAGGCGAGCCAACAGCAGCCATGCGGCAGCCTTGTTCACGCGTCCGTAGCCGGCTGTTGCAGAGTTGACAACGGGAACGGCGGCACCCAGGTTGGGGATGACGTTCTCCTTCAATTCGTTCTCTATCCAAGCAAACATCTGAGCGCGGGTATACTGCGGGGCTGCTTCTGTATGGGTAATACCCTCAGAGAACGGAACGTTTCCGAAAGCATCCATCAGCAAGTAGTACTGGAAGGCGCGGAGGAAACGAACCTCGGCCGTCATGGTCGCATCGGCAGCACCGAAGACAGACAGATATTGGTTGCAGTCAGAGATACCTTTGTACAGACGATCCCAGTAGATGCGTTCCATGGTGTCGCCGGAACCGTAGGCGTTGATGACCAGCTCCTTGATACCGCCGTCACCCCATCCGCAGATGGCTTCGTCGGTAGAGAGCTCATTGGTGTTGAACAACTGGCGTACGAGTCCGGCAGTACCGGCATCGTCAGCCGTGATGTTCGCATTGCCGTCGCCTTTGTTGCCCTCCAAACCGAAGTTTGCGTAGCACTCATTGAACATGGCATCGCGGTCTGGGGTCAGGGTAAGGTTCGGGTCAATCGGGGTAACATCCAAATCGTTAACGCAGGATGAGAATCCCATCGTCAGCAGCACGGCAGCTGCTGCGGGTATGATGTTTTGAAATACTTTTTTCATATCTTTATTCCTTTCTTCATCAGGTTAGAAATTGAGGCTCAGACCAACGACAACGGAGAACGGACGCGGGTAGATGTTGTTGTCGATGCCACCGAACACTTCTGGGTCAACACCGTCGTACTTCGTGAGTGTATAGACGTTATTGGCGGTAGCATAGATGCGGCCGTTGACACCCTGCCATGAAGCAGTCTTGAAGAGATCGTTGAAGCTGTAGCCGATGGTGATGTTGTCCACCTTCAGGAACGAAGCATTCTGAACATAGTAGTCAGAGCAGACAGAGGTCTCAGAAGTGCTCTGCCAGTTCTTCTGCAGGTCATACCAGGGGCGGTTCTTCAGACAATCAAAGCTGGACTCGTAGATCTTGGAGATATCAGAGAAACCTGCCTTTGTGTCGTTGTAAACATAATTGCCGATGTTGGCGCGCAGAGAGAAACCGAAGTCAAAATTCTTCCACTCGAAGCGTGAGCTGAAGCCCATGGTCACAGGAGGTGCCGGGCTCTTGTAGTAGTAGCGGTCGCCCTGGTCAATCTCACCGTTGCCATTGCGGTCAACTACCTGTCCTTCAATTGGCATGCCGTTCTGGTCGTACACCTGCTGGTAAACATAGAAGGCGTTGGCAGCCTCTCCTACGCGGTAGGCCTGCACCTTGTTACCCGTTCCAGCGGAGATTCCGCCAGTGAGCACGCGATATTCAGCGTCACCTGCATCGGTAAGTTTCGTGATGCGGTTGTGGTTGAAGGTGAAATTGTAACCCAGATTCCAACGGATGTCTTTGGTCTGGATGGCTTTCCAGTCGATGGACAGCTCGATACCCTCATTCTTCAGTGAACCGATATTGCGCATAATCATGTTGGTTACCTCTGCACCTGCGGGAACACTGACGAAGTTCAGCAGGTCAGTGGTCTCACGGTAGTACCAGTCGATGCTACCGGTGAGTCGCTGGTTGAAGAGTCCCCAGTCAAGGCCTATGTTATAGGTCGTTGTTGTTTCCCACTTCAGTTTGGGGTCGTAGCCTACCGGTGTGTAGGTGACACCGTTGCCCAGGATAGGATAGTAGCTGTTGATGCCCGAGTTGATGGTGTAGGTGGCAAAGTAGTTGTAGTCGCCGATACTGTTCGCCTCACCGTTGCCGTCCTGTTGACCGGTCATACCATAGCCGAGGCGCATCTTCAGGTCAGAGAGCCAGTCGATGTCCTTGAAGATATTCTCATCCTTCATCTTCCATGCGAAGGCGAAAGAGGGGAACCATGCCCAGTGGTCTTCGAAGCGTGAGGAACCGTCGGCACGCAGAGTAGCGGTGAAGAAGTAGCGGTTCATCAGTGTGTAGTTGGCACGTCCGAAGAAGGAAACCAGATAGTTCTCGGTCTTGTAGTTATAGGTATCGGGATTGTAGAAGTTGTAGTCGCCTGCCACATAGCTATTGTTGGTGGCGGGGAGGAAACCATAGTACTTGTTGCTCAGGTTGCGATAGAAGTGCTGCCACTCATAACCAGCCATGATGTCGAAGTGATGGTCTTCCGTGAAGTCCTTCAGATACTGTGCGTAGGTTGACAGTGAGAGGTTACGCTTGAAAATCTTTTCGTAGCCGTGGCTGCTATAGTAGAAGCTGCCGTCGGGAGTAAACGGACTCAGGTCGGTGGTCTGCACACCCTGCGAGAGGTCGATGCCACCAGTGGCATGCAGGTGCAGGTCTTCGAAGCCATGGATCTGGTAGTCCACGTCGGCGCTACCGATGAAGGCACGGCTATGAGCCACGTCGTTCTTTCCGTTGAGCAAGGCGACGGGGTTGCCGGTGGCATTGCTCTGGAAGGTCTCAGCGTAAGTCGGGTCGTTCAAAGCACTACCATTGGCAGGCCATTCGAAATAGCCGCCGAAGTTGCTTAGCGCGTTCGGGCTGAGATTGGCCAAGTGGGAGACAGACGTAAAGGCGTAGGGGCTCTGTGTGGGATCCATCCAGAGGGCTGCGCCAATGGCATCTGTATTCGCATAGTTCGTCTTGGCGAACATTCCCTTACCATTGAGGTTCAGCTTCAGGTGGTCATCCAGGAACGAAGGATTCAGGTTGACAGATGCTGTGTAGCGCTCAAACTCTGAAGTCTTCAGGATACCTTCCTGGTCGGTGTAGCCTAAAGAGAAGCGGTAGGGAAGATCCTTTACGGCACCAGCTACGGTCACGCTGTGGTCGTGGCTAAAGGCACGCTGGTAAATTTCATCCTGCCAGTCGGTATTGGCAGTACCGAGGAGGTTAGCCTGTGTAGAGCCTGCTCCGTAGGTGCTGGTCACATATTCGCGGAAAGAGTTGCCGTCCATTACATGGATGCCATTCTTCTTCCAGCTCATTGTAGCACTTCCGTTGTAGCTCACTTGGGGCTTCATGTTCTTACGACCCTTCTTGGTGGTGATGATGATGACACCGTTAGAACCGCGGCTACCATAGATGGCTGTGGCGGATGCGTCTTTCAGGATATTGAAGGACTCGATGTCCTGCGGGTTCACCATGGAGAGGATGTTGGACAGACCTTTGACACCATTATTGTCGATGGCCAGACCGTCAATCACAATCAGCGGGTCGTTGCTGGCGTTCAGTGACGAACCGCCGCGGATGCGGATGTTGGCTTTGCCGCCAGGAGCACCACCGTCAGAAGTGATGTTTACACCAGCTGCCTTACCTGCCAACATGTCCTGTGGGTTCACAACGACACCCTTGTTCTTCATGTCGGGTTTCAGTGCTGTTACGGAACCGGTGAGGTCAGACTTCTTAACCTGACCATAACCGATGACTACCACCTCGTTCAGTGACTTGGCCACATCGTCGCTCAGCGTGATGTCCATGTTGGAGGACGCTGTGAGTGTCTGTGTGTCATAGCCGATGTACGAAACGGTAATCGTGGCGCCCGCAGGGGCTTGAAGAGTAAAGTTACCGTCGTAGTCGGTCACCACGCCACCTGTCTGTCCGTCAATGCGGATGGTGGCACCGATGATGGGTTCGCCGGTAGCATCTTTTACATGGCCTTTCACAGCAACCTGCTGTGCAAAGGCACTGGCTGCTAGGATAAGCCCACATGCTAATGCGAGAATCCTGCGAGGCATTCTAAAATTTACCTGCTTCATCATTTAATACATTTTTTAGTTATTAGAAAGAATTTTCCATCGTTTTTATATTGCAAAAGTAAATTTCTTTGAATAATGTTTTTATTCTTTAAGTAAAAAAATGACAATTTATATATGCAAACGTTTACGCAATATTCGTTGCATTATTCCTTATAGTAGAAAGAAGAGGGTAGTGCTTTTTGTTTAAATTTGCTGACAAATCAGACAAAATGAAGCAGAATACGCCGATAACTATGAAGGATATCGCACGCGAATTAGGTGTGTCAGTAGCTACCGTTTCCCGTGCCTTAAAGGACAGTCCGCGCATCAGTGCAGAGCAGCGTGAGCGTATTAAGGCGTATGCGCGCGAACATAATTTTATTCCCAACTTCCTGGCCGAGAGTCTTCGTAATTCCCATGTCCATCCCCAACGTATCATCGGTGTGATTGTGCCAGAGTTTGCCCACTTCTATTTCTCCTCTGTGCTGAGCGGCATTGAGGAAGAGGCAGCAGCCCGAGGCTACAGCGTACTTGTTGCACAGAGCAACGAACGTTACGACCGCGAGGCCCGTATCTGCCGTTCATTCTTTGAACATAAGGTGTGTGGTGTGATTGTCTCGCAGGCCAAGGATACCCAACAGTATGGTCATTTTCAGATGCTCATTGACCGTGGAGTACCTCTGGTGTTCTATGACAGAATCTGTACGGGCGTGGATGCCAGCAGGGTTGTTGTCGATGACTATACAGGAGCCTTCAATGCGGTGAAGCATCTGATAGCGACTGGTTGCCGCCGCATTGCTTTCTATGGTTCTTCCATGAAACTGGAAATCTCCAAGAACCGTTTCAATGGCTATCGCGATGCTTTGTTGCAGGCAGGGCTGACACCGAATCCCGACTGGGAGATTTTCTGTGATAACCGCATGTATGCAGAGTCTATGACCCCGGAATTGCTGCAGCGTGAGGAAATTCCTGATGCGTTCTTTACCGTCAACGACGATACGGCTATCGGCATCCTTCATACTGTGAAGCGCATGGGCTATCGGGTGCCGGAGGATATCTGCGTGTGCGGTTTCGGCAACGGGCCGCGTGCTGTTTCCTGTGCCCCCATGCTTACCACTGTGGAACAGCGTGGAGAGCAGGTGGGTGAGGAGGCTGCTAATATCCTCATCAACAAGGTGGAGGGTATTACACCCCTTGACAAGGTGGAGAAGCGCGTTGTGCGCACCCGTCTCATTATCAGGGGTACGACTAGATAAGAGAAGTCAGGAGCCTGAAGTCAGCCGAAAGTAAAACACTGTCGCAAACTGCAAACTAACTGCCTTTAACTCCCTTTAAATTCCTTAACTACTAAGAAGTGAGCGAATACTAAACTTGAATAATTGACAATTGATAATGATGAAACAAAAACCTAATCTGCCTTTCTGGAGTCTTTGGAACCTGAGTTTCGGATTCTTTGGCGTACAGATTGCCTACGCCCTGCAAAGTGCTAACATCTCCCGAATCTTCGCTACGCTTGGCGCTGATCCGCATAGTTTGAGCTATTTCTGGATTCTTCCCCCGCTCATGGGAATCCTTGTGCAGCCCATCGTAGGAACACTCAGCGACCGTACATGGACACGCTGGGGGAGACGCATACCTTATTTATTTATAGGTGCCGCCGTTGCTGTGCTGGTCATGTGTCTGCTGCCCAATGCCGGTTCGTTAGGACTGGCGGTCTCTGCCGCTATGGTTTTCGGTCTGCTGATGCTGATGCTGCTTGACACCTCCATCAACATGGCCATGCAGCCGTTCAAGATGCTTGTTGGCGACATGGTCAACGAGGAGCAGAAGGCCAAGGCCTACAGCATACAGTCATTCCTCTGCAACGCCGGTAGCGTCATGGGCTTTGTTTTCCCGTTTTTATTTACCTGGATCGGCATTAGCAATGTCGCAGAAAAAGGCGTTGTGCCCGATTCTGTCATCTGGTCTTTCTATATCGGTGCTGCCATCCTCATCCTCTGTGTCATCTATACGACCTTGAAGGTGAAGGAGTGGAATCCGCAGGAATATGCGGAATATAATGGAAGCCTCTCCCCCGACCCCTCCCCTAAAGGGAAGGGAGAAAGACTGGAACGGAGTGAAGACAAGGCTGACTGGTTTACATTGCTCCGGAAGGCTCCTGCCACGTTCTGGAAGGTCGGTCTCGTACAGTTCTTCTGCTGGGCGGCATTCCTGTATATGTGGAATTATACCACTGGCGCCATCGCAGAGACGGTATGGGAGACAACGGACCCTGTTTCGGAGAACTTCCAGCTTGCCGGCAACTGGACGGGAATTGTCTTCGCCGTGCAGGCCATCGGCTCCGTGGTGTGGGCCGCCGTGCTGCCGCAATTCCGCAATACCAAGGTGGCATACGCCTTGAGCCTCGTGCTGGGTGCTGTGGGCTTTGCCATGATTCCCTATATTCATAACCAGTACATGCTCTTCATTCCCTTCATTCTCATCGGCTGTGCCTGGGCCGCCATGCTCGCCATGCCGTTCACCTTTGTCACCAACGCCCTTCAGGGTTATGGTCACATGGGTGCCTACTTGGGACTGTTCAACGGCACCATCTGTGTGCCTCAGATCGTGGCAGCCCTCGCTGGCGGCGGCATCCTCTCGCTGGTAGGCTCTCACCAGAGTACCATGATGACGGTGGCAGGTGTTCTGCTCCTGTTGGGAGCGTTGAGCGTCTTTGTGATGCTTAGGGGAAGAAAAACGTCTTAATCACTATAAAAACATCTTTGGCAAGCCTCCTTTAGGTCATTCCTGAAGGAGGCTTATTTTGTTCCATGCAAACGATTACGCCTCCGTTTACTTTTTTTATTATAATATAAAGGGTGTGATTGGATAAAACTTTGTAATTTTACCGAAAAATTAAAAACCTACCTTCTATGAACATCTATTTCAATATTGATTATCGGACGGTTTTCGGAGAAGAACTGGTTCTACATATCGGTTCCTCCAAGTATCGCATGCATACGGACGATGGAGAACGCTGGACGTATGAATACAGGTCGAAAGGAGTTCAAGATAAAACACCCCAGTCGGAGACCCCTACACTCAACTATTACTATAGTGTGGAGAGCGAGGGCAAAGAAAAACGCCATGAGTGGCTTACACAGCCCCACCGTCTTGTGGTGAGTGCTTCCAAGTGTGTGGTCTTTGACCGCTGGATAGACATCCCGGAGGACTCCTATCTCTATAGCTCCGCCTTCACGGAGTGTGTGAACAGAAGAGAGGCTGGAAAGAGAAAGATGGACGCCAAGCCTTTTGACAGGACACTCCGCATGGTGGTGCGTGCTCCACAGTTGCACGGAGACCAACGCCTGACAATCTGCGGTGCCGATGAGGCTCTGGGCGAATGGGATGTGCAAAAGGCACTGCCCATGACCGAGCAGAACTTCAATGAGTGGGCTGTGGATATTGATGCCGGGGAACTGAAAAACAAGGAAATAGAGTTCAAGTTCGTGGCACTGGACGATAGCCAGAGGCCTGTCCCTATGTGGGAGGACGGCCTGAACAGAGTCATCCCTGTTCCGCAGGTCGATGAGAACCATGTTGTAGTATATAATCTTGACCAGGCTTTCTTCCCGTTGTCCAACCGCCGCATCGCCGGTACGCTCATCCCCGTCTTCTCCCTGCGTAGTCAGGATAGTTTCGGTGTGGGTGACTTCGGTGATTTGAAGAAGATGGTGGAGTGGGTGGCACAGACCGGTCAGCAGTTGCTGCAGGTGTTGCCGATCAATGATACCACGACCACCCATAGTTGGACAGATTCCTATCCCTACTCGTGTATCTCCATCTTTGCCTTGCATCCGCAGTATGTGGATCTCAACCAGTTGCCGGAACTCAAGGATGAGAACTTGAAACAACGGATGGAGAAACTGCGCAGGGAACTGAACGCACTGCCGCAGATTGACTACGAGCGCGTGAACAATGCCAAGGCGGAGTATATGCGTGCCATCTTCGTACAGGAAGGTGCTGCCATGATGAAGAGCCAGGAGTACAAGGAGTTCTTCAAGCAGAATGAACAATGGCTGGTTCCCTATGCCCAGTTCTGCTTCCTCCGCGACAGCTACGGCCATGTTGACTTCTCTCGCTGGGAAGGTCATGAACGGTGGAACGAGGAAGACCGCAAGGGCCTCTCCACGGTACGGCAGAAGGCTTACAAGGATGTGGCATTCTATTATTTCATGCAGTTCGTACTTGACAAGCAGATGCAGGATGTTCATGCCTATGCCCGTAAGAAGCAGGTCATCCTCAAAGGTGATATTCCTATCGGCGTAAGCCGTTATGGATGCGATGTGTGGATGGAGCCGAAATACTTCAACATGAACGGTCAGGCAGGAGCTCCACCCGATGCATTCTCTGTCAATGGACAGAACTGGGGCTTCCCCACCTATAACTGGGATGCGATGATTGCTGACGGTTGTCAGTGGTGGGTGCGCCGCTTCCAGAATATGAGCAAGTTCTTCGATGCCTACCGTATAGACCATGTGCTCGGCTTCTTCCGTATCTGGGAGATTCCCATCGAAAGCGTTCACGGCCTGCTCGGACAGTTCTCGCCGGCATTGGGAATGAGTGCCGAGGAGATTGAGGCATACGGTCTGCCGTTCAATGAGGAGTTGTTCACCCGTCCGTTCATTGCCGACTGGACCTTGGATCGTACCTTCGGCGTGCGTGCGGGGTATGTGAAGGAGAAGTTCCTCATGCGGCTCCGTGATGACCGGTGGGCACTCCGTCCGGAGTTTGATACCCAGCGGAAGATAGAGGCGTGGTTTGAGGATCACCATGCCGTTTCACAGGAGGACAAGAACCTGCGCGACGGCCTCTACTCACTGGTGAGCTGTGTACTCTTCGTGCGTGACAGGAAGCAGAAAGACTTGTTCCATCCGCGCATCTCTGCCCAGATGGACTTTGCCTATGAATCGTTGTGGGATGCCGACAAGGATGCCTTCAACAGGTTGTATAACGACTATTACTACCGTCGCAACAACCAGTTCTGGTACAGCGAGGCGATGAAGAAATTACCGCTGCTCGTGCAGGCTACCCGCATGCTGGTATGTGCAGAAGACCTCGGCATGGTGCCCGACTGCGTGCAGTGGGTGATGAACGAGCTGCGCATCCTCTCTTTGGAGTTGCAGTCTATGCCGAAAGACCCGAGCGTACGCTTCGGAATTCTGGAACGGTATCCCTACCGTTCGGTCTGCACCATCTCCAGTCATGACATGCCGACTTTGCGCATGTGGTGGGATGAGGACTACGACCGTGCACAGGATTATTACAACCAGGTGCTGCAGCGCGGTGGTACGGCACCGCACCCCATGCCCGACTGGCTTGCCAATGATATCATCTCTCGTAATCTGCAGTCTCCCTCCATGCTCTGTGTGATAGCTCTTCAGGACTGGCTTGCTACCGATGAGCGCATCCGTCTGGCTGATGCCGAGAAGGAGCGTGTGAACATCCCTGCCAATCCTCGCCACTACTGGCGTTACCGCATGCACCTCAATCTGGAGGATCTGCTGACCAACCGTAGCTTCAACAAGCTCATCAGCGAACTGATTACCATCAGCGGGAGGAAGTAATGTAAAAGAGTAAAAAGGTAAAAAAGTAAAAGTGTAAAAAGCAAAATGGGAAGAAAAATATTTAGCAAGGTGTTGGGAAAGGTAATGGGTGCTTTGCCTTTTTACCTTTTTACCCTTTTATCTTTGTCTGCGATGGCAGGGAATGTGAAGTCGCCGAACGGAAACATCGAGTTGAAGTTCTCGGTGGATGAGAACGGACGACCTGTCTATGAGATGTCTTACAAGGGACAGCCTGTCGTACTGCCCTCGCACCTCGGTTTGGAATTGGCTCAGGACAAACATGCCTCAAAGGGTATGAAAGAAACCGACCTGCTGGCGGGCTTTACCATTGCCAACGAGGAGACTTCCGAGTTCGACGAGACCTGGCAGCCCGTCTGGGGAGAGACCAAGGACATTCGCAACCATTACGTCGAGTATGTTGCTGTGTTACAGCAACAAACAGAACAACGCACCATCGTTCTCCGCTTCCGCGTCTATGACGATGGTATCGGTTTCCGCTATGAGTTTCCACAGCAGAAAGAATTGAACTACTTCCTGATTCAGGAAGAGAGAACGGAGTTTCGCATGACGGGTGACCATACTGCCTGGTGGTTGCCAGGCGACTACGACACGCAGGAGCAGGAGACACAGGAGTGCCGCCTGTCGGAAATCCGTGGCCGCATGCAGGAAGCTGTGAACTGGGGCAACTCGTCAGTGGCCGTGTTCTCTCCGACAGGTGTGCAGACCTCGTTGCAGATGAAGAGTGATGACGGCCTGTATATCAATATCCATGAGGCTGCCTGTGCCGACTATGCCACGATGCACTTAGAGCTCGTCGATAATCAGACAAAGGCTCTCACGACCAAGCTCGGCGGCGGCAGCAATGACTATACGCCATGGCCCAAACCATCGCCATATCCCCTGCCGAAGCCTTTCACTTTTGTCAGCCATCTGACACCTGATGCCACAGGACTGAAGGGTGCCATGCAGACACCTTGTGAGACTCCCTGGCGCACGGTGATGGTCTCTGATGATGCCCGCGACATGCTCTCTTCAAATCTTATCCTGAACCTGAATGAGCCTTGCGCCCTTGAGGATGTGAGTTGGATACATCCCACCAAGTACTGTGGCGTATGGTGGGAGATGATTGTGGGTCGCAGCTCTTGGCACTATACCGATGACTTCCCCAGCGTTAAGCTTAGCGATGATGCCTTTCCCAATTCTCCATTGTCCACTGTCAATTATCAATTGGCGAAGCCCAACGGACGTCATGCTGCTAACAACGAGAAGGTGAAGCGTTATATCGACTTCGCTGCCAAGAACGGTCT
>CAMNOK010000040.1 GCA_946546825.1 uncultured bacterium | reverse complement strand
TGAATTCTTGATTCAACCTCACATGTTCACATAAATGCGCTGCAGCCCCGATGGATAAAGGGATTGAGCAAGGTGACAGATAGGTGACAGATAGCAGTAAATAAGAAAGATGAGCCTGTTATCGTTAAATCATTTATACATTTTTGCGTTACGCAAATTTGTATAATTAGAATAATCTTATTATCTTTGCACGCATAACCAATAAAGGTGAGCAAGATGTTCAAGAATCCATTTTTAACATACGGGTACAATGGGCCAGAGTATTTTTGTGACAGAGTAGAAGAAACAAGACGCCTGACATCATTGCTTGTCAATGGGAATCATGTGGCCTTGATGTCACCTCGTAGGATGGGCAAGACTGGACTGATTCGTCATTGTTTTGCCCAGCAGGAACTACAGGAGAACTTTTATCTGTTCATTGTAGATATCTATGCCACAAAGTCATTGGCAGAGTTTACTTATGAATTAGCCAGGTCAATTTTATCTGTGCTGAAGTCAAGGGAGCGGAAGGCATGGGAACGTTTTATACAGGTAGTCGGTTCACTTAGAACGGGTATAACCTTTGATGCTTTGGGACGACCAAGTTGGAATCTTGAGGTCGGGGATATACAATCACCGAAGATGTCTCTCGATGAGATTTTCCTGTATTTGAAATCTGCAGACAGGCCATGTGTAGTAGCCATAGATGAATTCCAGACCATCATGGACTATCCAGAGCAGAATGTAGAAGCTTTGCTCAGGACCTATATACAAGATTGTAATAATGCGTGGTTTGTTTTCTCAGGTTCTAAGCGTCACATGATGGGCGAGATGTTTTCTTCTCCTGCAAGACCCTTCTACCAGAGTGCATCAACCATTTCACTGAAACCCATTCCACTGGATTCCTATTCCGCTTTTATCACACATCATTTTGTCCAGGCAGGAAAGATGATAACACCAGATGCTATTCGGTATATCTATGAAAAATTTGAAGGAACGACATGGTATGTACAGAAGATATGCAATGAGTTGTTTGCTATGGCAGAACCTCATTTGCCGTGTGATACCAAAGATGTTGCCGAAGCTGTAAACTATGCAGTGGAAGAAAAAAATGACACCTATCAAGACTTGTTGACAAGACTCTCAGCCAACCAAAAGGCTTTGTTGTTTGCTTTGGCCCGAGAAGGAAAAAATATTCAGCCAACAAGTGGAGAGTTTATCCGGAAATATCATCTTACTTCGGCAAGTGCGGTGCAGAGAAGTATGTCTGCCCTGCTGGAAAAGGACATAGTAACGAGCAGTAATGGGCAGTACTTTATTTACGACTATTTTTTATATTACTGGTTAAATAATCGTTAGGTGAATTTCCGGCTTATCATACTCATTGGATTGTTCCTTCTCACGGCGTGCAGCCGTGAGGACAAGGGCGTTGTGGAGTTGCTCGACCGTGCCGACTCCCTCCTGCGCGTGAATCCCGATTCCGCTCTAAAGCTCCTTTCTCCTCTTTCTCATTCTCCCTCCCTCTCTTCTCCTCCCCTCGGGGAGGTCGGGAGGGGGCTCGGGATGAAGTCCCGTATGCGCTACCAGCTTCTCTTGGCAGACGCCTTGAACAAGACCTGCCGCCCCATGCCTTCCGACACCGTGATGCAGGAAGTGGTGGATTATTACGACCGTCACGGCAACGCCAACGAGCGCATGCGTGCCCATTACCTTTTGGGTCGTGTCTATCATGACATGGGCGAATCCCCTCAAGCCCTGGAATGCTACCAGCAGGCAGCGGAGCAGGCAGACACCACCAGTGCCGACTGTGACCTCTATAATCTTTATGCCGTGTATGGGCAAATGGCAGATTTGTATCATATGCAATATCTTCCCGATGATGAAATGCAAGCTCTTCGGATGTGTGAAAAAGTCGCATGGGAGGATTGTGATACGGTAAGCGCCTTGACGGCATATAGCTTACAAAAGCGTCCATTGTATTTAAAGAATGACACAAATAGGGTGTTGGAGCATTCATATTCTGCAAGAAACTTGTATCTTCAATTGGGGTACAGGAAGAAGGCTGCAGAGGAGTTATTTGTCATTGTGAGTATACTGTTAGACCGGGGCTTGTCTGCCGAAGCAGGCAGATTGATGGAGATTATTGAACGCGAGTCAGGAATGTTTGATAATCAAAATAATAAGATTATCGGAGGAATGATATACTATTATGACAAAGGCCGCTTTTACCAAACTATTGGTAAAACAGACTCTGCCCTTCTATGTTATAGAAAACTATTACGATTCCATTTATATGAAGCGGCTTATAAAGGAATGCTTGACTTTTACAAAGAGAAGAAAATCCCCGATTCCATCGCGAAATATGCCGAACTCTTCGCCAAGGCCAACGATGACTCCTATTTGGAGAACAGTATGGAGCTGGTCAGCAAGCAGACAGAACTCTATAACTACGAGCGCAATCGAAAGATTGCTGAACAAAAAGAGCGGGAATTGTCACAAATTAAACTCCATGTAAGTTGTGCTGCCATCGTACTTCTATGTATATCTGTGGTTCTTTATGTTCTTTATCAAAAGAACAATATCAAACGGAGGATTCAGATTTTTAATCTTACAGAGAAGTATAATGCTTCTGTTGCAGAGAGCAGGCAGATTTCCGAGAAAGTTCTTATTCTTAAATCTTTATGTAATACCTTGGAACAAGACAAGGAAAATATAAAGAAGAATCTGGAAGAACAATTGAACATACTTCATGTTGAACTTGAAAAGAGAACCGCTGAAATCAAGGAAACAGAAGAAGATCTCCAAAGATACAAGAATCGGGAATTAGAGAATAATCTTTTCAAGAGTGAGACAGGAAGGTATTTTGATTCCCTTCGAACAAGTTCAGGTAAAAATCGTAAGCTTCCCACACAGAAAGACTGGGAGAAGCTGGGAACTCTGATCACCATTTGTCGTCCGAAGATTGCTGAACTATTGAGAGAACATCCTTCTCTTACAGAGAAAGAGAAGCATCTGTTGTATCTGTTACTTATTGGCTATAAAGGAAAAATCATTTCGATTACATGGAATGTAAGCTATCCCATGCTTAGTAATACTTTCTCACGCATTAATAAGAAATTGTTTGAAAGCAACGATTCCCGTTCACTTAAAGATAATCTTACACCATTTTATATCAAAAAGTGAGCGGAGCTTTTCTTGATTTCAAACAGCTGTGTTACAGTTATTTACAATTATTTTCAATAGTTATTACGTGAACTAAACGTGAACTAATTGTTTTGTATTTCTTTTGTTAATTATTTGCATGTCAATATCTTTGCAGAGTAATGGCAATATTATTAACAAAAACAAAACAATGAAGAAAAAAGTTTTTATCATGCTGCTCTTGGCGTTGGTGACGCTGTCAGCAATTGGAATGTGAATGAAAATGTGAAGTTTTTGTGAACTCAAAAGTTTAGTATTAATTAATCATTAAACATAAATTATGAATATTAAAGTTAAAATTGCCAAATCAGGCATCTTGTTCTTATTTTTAGTCCTGTCATTGTCAAGAGCGTATGCACAGACAGACTCCGTTTACATTCATGGTAATTATCGCCCGTGCAAGGTTTCTTTTAGTTCCGACAGTACTAAATACTTCTGTGATATAATTCTGACAGACCCTTTGTTAACCCAAAACGAAGAAGTCAATGCAGAAAGAAGATACCAACAAACATATGACTACTTACACCGCGAGATGGATTCTAAAGTTGAAGGCATCAGATATCTTATCACGAAAGAACTCCTGCCGTCAATTCCTAAAAACGCATTGATAAATTCTCGTCTCAGCTTTTTGTTGGGAATAGACTCTGATGGTACTTTATACTATATGCATGTTATCTGCAAGAATGAAGAAACTGCCACTAAAGTCAGGGAGAGAATCAAAAGTATTCTTCAGACCTTGAACATGGTCTATCAATTTGGAAAGCCAGTTGACTATGGAATCAGCGGCCGATTTACTTGTATGGTAAACATCCTGCCTCAAAACATTGAAAAGATGATTCGTCTAATGGAGTAAATGCATTTTTCGAACTAATAGATAGAAGAAAATGAAGTATTATTTAATTGTACTATTTATATTTTTACGCATTGGAAGTAGTGCCCAAACTGTTCACACGATTTCTCTCGGGGGAAAAACAGTTCCTGTCATAATTGAACAGGAGGTTATTGATAAATCGAAGAAGAGATATGTTTTCAAAGCGTCTTTGCAGGACTCTCTATTGACACTTCCTGATAGTACAGCAGATATAGAAAAAAGGAAAAAATATTTCTATTCAAATCTGCAACCTAACGTTAATGGGATGAAATATACCATCATACGCCAAATGTATGATGGCATCACACCTGATTATGTTCCGGATAATGATGATCATATCGCCTGTTTGATACTCGTAGGAGAAAAGGGTATAGAAAAACTTAGCCTAACGGCCTACAATGAAAGGTCTATGGAATTGGTGAGAAAGAGATTACTATCCATCTTTCAAGAACTGAAAATTCTCTACAATATTACTCCTCCATCAAAATATGATATTAAGGGACAATGTGACCTGTTCTTCCTTGTCACTTCTAGTAATATTGTTGAGATGTTAGATGTAATTGGGAAAATGTATCATAAATGAAATATAGGGCGGGGAGAAAAGGGTATGGGGTAAAAAACAGAAAGGTATGCTTTGACAATATAAAAGGAATGCTTTCATCATGTAAAAGGCCATCTCTTAGAATGTAAACTAAATCCTCCTATCTAGTAAAATAAATTATATTACAAGGTAAAATAAATTATATTACAAAGTAAAATAAATTATATTGCAAAGTAAAATAAATTATATTACAAGGTAAAATAAATTATATTACCAGATGAACTCAATGCTTTTGCAAGACAAACTCTAACCTTTGACAAGACAAAGGGCATTCTTTTACCTGATGAGCTCTATGCTATTGCATGGATTTCCTATTTCCTTCCGAAGTCGGCAGGCACCTCCCCCCACTTCTGAGTTTCCCATTTAATAATAGGTACGCGTACTTGATGGGTGCGCAACCATATCTCTGCTCTTCTGATAATGTCGAAGAGCGGTTTCGTTTGCGGTGTCAAGGCGAGTTTGGTCTTGCACTGCTTCTTCTGAACCCAGAGGATGGCATTATAAGAATCGGAATAGATGACCTTGCTGGTGATGCCCTGTTTTTCCATCAGCGCCAACGCATGGACTATGGCCAGGAACTCACCAATATTGTTGGTGCCATGCATAGGACCAAAATGGAACACCTGTGCACCGGTAGTAAGATCGACAGCTTGATACTCCATCGGTCCTGGATTACCGGAACAAGCTGCATCGACGGCCCACGCTGCAGCCTGAACCTCCAAGGGGAGGTTCAGGACTGTATCGTTGCGATAAGTGGGAGGATTTTCTGCTTTCATGTTGATAACCTTTCTGGTAGCATCTTTCCACACCGAAAAACTATTACATCCTTTCGGGTACTTCGATACCCAGGAGGCTCATGCCGTTCTTGAGGGTCTTGGCCACGTTTCTGGCTATCGTCAGCCGCAGGCTGCGGCTCTCTTCATCCTCTGCACCCAGAATGCTGTAGTCGTGGTAGAACTGGTTGAACTCCTTGGTGAGCTCGTAGCAATAGTTGGCGATGCCACTGGGCGAATAGTCCTTGCCGGCCTGTTCTACAGCAGCACCAAATTCACTCATCTTCTGGATGAGGGCTATCTCCTTCTCGTTCAGCGTGGCAGAAGTCTTCGTCATCACCGAGGTCTGCTGGTTATTCTGCTCTGCCTTTCTCAGAATACTACGGATACGGGCATGCGTATATTGGATGAAAGGTCCGGTATTTCCGTTGAAATCGATAGATTCTTCAGGATTGAACAACATGTTCTTACGGGCATCAACCTTCAGAATGAAGTATTTCAGGGCACCCATGCCCACGATGCGAGCAATCTCCTGCTTTTCCTCTTCAGAGATACCTTCCAGCTTATTGACCTTATCCTCACTCATCTGTCGGGCATCGCTGATCATGGCAGCCACCAGGTCATCAGCATCGACCACCGTACCCTCACGGCTTTTCATCTTTCCGTTAGGGAGCTCCACCATGCCATAAGAGAAGTGGACCAGTTCCTTACCCCACTTGAAGCCCAGGCGGTCGAGCAAGATGGAGAGTACCTGGAAGTGGTAGTTCTGCTCATTGCCCACGACATAGATCATCTTGTCGATGGGATAATCCTGGAAGCGCATCTCTGCCGTTCCGATGTCTTGTGTCATATAGACACTGGTTCCATCGCTGCGCAGGAGGAGCTTCTGGTCGAGTCCCTCCTTGGTGAGGTCGGCCCAGACGGAGTTATCTTCATGGCGTTCGAAGAGGCCTTTGCGCAGCCCTTCCTCCACCTTAGCCTTTCCCTTGAGGTAGGTTTCTGACTCATAGTATATTTTATCAAAGCTGACACCCAGCGCCCGATAGGTCTCATCGAAACCTGCATAGACCCAGGAGTTCATCTTCTTCCACAGAGCCCGCACCTCAGGGTCGTTCTGTTCCCATTTAACGAGCATCTCGTGGGCTTCCTTGATGAGCGGAGCCTCAGCCTTGGCTTTTTCCTCGGCCTTCTCGCTGTCCAGTCCCTCTGCTTCGTACTGCGCTTTCAGGGCCTTCACCTCCTCACGGTAATGCTTGTCGAAGGCAACATAGTAGTCACCTATCAGGTGGTCGCCCTTCTTGCCGCTGGATTCCGGAGTCTCGCCGTTGCCCCACTTCAGCCAAGCCAGCATGGACTTGCAGATATGGATGCCACGGTCGTTGACGATGTTGGTCTTGACGACACGGTTGCCGTTGGCCTCCATGATCTTGGCCAGCGACCAACCGAGCAGGTTGTTGCGTACATGGCCCAGATGGAGGGGTTTGTTGGTGTTGGGCGATGAATACTCGATCATCACCAGCGGCGCATCCGCTCCTGCCTTCTTCATGCCGTAGTGCTCGTCGCCGTCGATATCGGCCAGAAGGGATATCCAGGCTTGTGGGGCGATGACGAGGTTGAGGAAGCCTTTCACTACATTGAAAGAGGCGATGGCTTCGCAATTTCTTACCAGGCTTTCACCCAGTTCCTGGGCAGTATCCTCGGGTTTCTTCTTGGACATTTTCAAGAAAGGGAACACCACCAGGGTGAGGTTTCCCTCAAATTCACTTCTGGTCTTTTGCAACTGCACCTGTTGTTCAGGCACCTCCTGACCATACAACTCTTTGACAGCCGCTATCACGGCTGTCGTTATCTGTGTTTCTATCTTCATTTTCTTTCAGTCTTTCTTCACTTCGTAAGTTGTTTGTATTCCCACTTCAGCAAGCGCTGGTACTCCTTTTTGGTGATACGCATGAAAGAACCATGCTGCGGGGCTATCACACCCTGAATATCCACGGGGTCGTGGAAATTGCGCAGGTTCTCGTCGGCCTTACAAATGCGGTAGTGCTTCGGGTTGTCGCTATACTGGATGTAGGCCACACGCCATGTTGGGTCGCCCATCAACTGGAAGGCACTCGACCCCTCACAGTTCTTCTTACCCTCAAAAGAGACGTAGTCATCATCTACAGGCTCTCCCCATCCATAGGTGAGATGGTCGCTGGTGGCAGTAAAGATGCCGCGTGTGCCACCCTCTTTCTTGATAAGCATGTGGTACTTGCCGTCAGCCAGCAGGTTGATGTCGGCATCGATGGTGGCATAGCCCCAGTCGAAGAGCAGCTTCGGCTGAGTGAGCTTGGTGAACGACTTGTCGGCATAAGAGTAATACATGCGGTCGTAGCCCTCTTCCGGACGGTTCAGCATGGAGTAATAGATCATGTAGCCACCTTTCTCTCCGTTCTCCCAGACGTAGTCGGGGTCCCAGAAGATCTGCGGTGCCCACACACGATTGATGGTTGACCAGTCCTTATATACGCTTTCTGCCTCAGGGTTGCAGAAGATGCTGGTTCCCTGACGGTAGTCGAAGGTCACGGAGGTCCAATGAATCAGGTCGTCACTCTTGAGCAGGTCGATGCCGTAGTTATCCCACTTATGAGACTTGGCCACACACATATCGGTAGTGACCATGACGAAGCCCTTGCCGTCCCAGGAACGCGTGATGTAGGCATCACGCTGACCACCTTCGATGCGTGCATGCACCTTTGGATCGATGACGGCTTCGCCATCAAGGATATTGTGATACTTATATCCGTCTCGACTGACGGCATAGGCCGTATATTCACCCTTGTCACTCATGTGACAGTACAGATAGGCATAGTCGCCCTTAACCACATTCTGAGCCGAAGCAGACAGGGCTGCCAGGGCCATGACCGATGCTAAAAGAATCTTTTTCATAAGCTTTATATTAATTATTGTTTTTCTGATGTTTCCATATTTCTACGCTGTTGATGATGTTCTGCCAAAGGATGTAGCACCCTGGCCCCACACTCGACAGCGGGTTCAGATAGGTATAGGCAATCCAGATGGCGAAGGCCGTATTCTTCTGTCCCAGCCCTTGTCCGGCCTCTACTGTCGCATCGAAATAGTGGCCTATCCACCGTCCCACGGCAAACTGTACAATGCAGAGCACCAGTCCCAAGAGGGCGATAGCCATGAGAAACCAGGCCGTAGCATCCGCATGACAAATATTCTTGACCGTCGTGCCAGAGACAATCATCAGGGAGCAGCCCCACATGTAGTAAGAGAGGTCGTGCACGGAGATGATTCTACGGTGTAGCGACTTCATGAAATGCTTGACCAGGTAGGCTATACCCATCGGCACGACCAATACCAGGACCACCTGGTAGAGAATCGTCAGGAAAGCCGAAAGGAAGGTCAGATGAGAGCCCTTCTCCACCATGGGGAAGCAGAGAGGGATGAACAGCGCCGTGATGAAATTGGAGAGAAACGTGTAGGTGGTCATCTGCTCCAGCTTGCCACCAAGCTTCTGTGTCACCACCGGTGCCGCCGATGCGCAGGGTGCCACGATGCAAGTCAGCAGGGCCTCCATCAAGACGAGGTTGTCGCCCGTCAGCCGATAGACCAGTATCAAGGCCATGGTCAACAAGAGCAGCACAACCTGAAAGACCGCTACCCACAGATGCCACGCCACCGGGCGCATCTTGTGGAAGTCAACCTTGCAGAAGGTGACAAAGAGTATCAGGAACATGAACAAAGGCAGAAGACGTTCGCAGATAGGAGCAAAGAACAGGGCTGCCCCGTTGAGCATCGGCACATACGCAAAGACCAGATAGAGCATTGTTCCCGTAGCGATTGCTACAGGCAGCGTCCAGTCTCTGATAAATCGTATCACACCCATATTTCTACCTTTCCTTGCGTTCTTACTATAAAGATGTTTGCAAAGATACGAAAAAAAAAAGGAAAGATTTGCAAATAATAAATATTATTCTTACTTTTGCATCGTTGTAAAAATAATTACCATGAATTTTACTTACACCTCTAAACTTAAATATTGGAAATATAAACTCAAAAGACTTGATGCTCAGGGCCTCAAATTTCACAAGAGTCCCTACAAAAATGGCATGGCTTGTTTCACCTATCGGGAGGGCTCCAATGCCTATATCTACGAGGGAGGCTTCCTGTATGAGCATGCCTATAACAACTTCGGAAAGGCTCTGACTCGCATTTCCGGTCGCTTCAAGGACAACAAGAAAGAAGGGGTTTGGACATACAAGAACCAAGAAGCACAATCGAAGACTCTTCTCACCTGCACCTATGTTGATGGTGTACATCAGGGTGAATATACCATCAAGACTTACTCTCGGAGATTCTTGCGTCATCACCTCATACGCATGCTCAAGGTGACACTTCTCAACAACAAGGTTATCGGCCCCATCAAAGTCGTTGGCAGCACCTATACCATCCAGGCCAACTGCGATGAGAACGGACGACCCGACGGTGAATGGTTCATGGATATTCGCGACAAGAACAGTCAATACAAGCATGTGGAAACATGGAATCACGGCGTTCTGGAGGCTTGCTACAATATCAATAGGGTAAGCGGATCACACGAGATGTCAGAGGAGAAGATTCGTCCGAAGATTATGCAGATTGTACGCGACCAAGCCTACGGACTGGAATGCCGTATTGGCGACAAGCAGACAGCATGGTCCGGCAGCATCCACCGGAACGTCTAAGCTGCTTTTTATTCTTCCAAATTGTCTTGCAGATAGGAATAGAAATGCTCGATGACCTCGAGCATTTCGTCTGGCAGATAGCTATAAGCCCGCTCCACCAGGGCATCGGGAATCTCATAGCAGGCCTCTGCCAGCGAACAGGCGATGGCAGCCTTCGTGTCGGTGTCGCCACGAGCCATCACGGCATTGCGCAAGGTCTCCTCAAAATCATTAGCATCAAGAAAACAGCGAATGGCATAAGGCACCGTTTCCTGACAGACGGCATCGAAATGTCCTTCCCCACCTATTTTATATATATCGCGCAAGGAGGGAATGACATAACCGAAATTTCTGCTGACAGCACTCTCCAGGTCATCTTTCACCAGCCGGCAGGTGCGTAGCCAGTAGATGAGGGTAGCCACACACTGGGCCCCCTTCACACCCTCAGAATGGCAGTGGCTGACCTCAGCACTGCGCTTGGCTTCTTCCATCACACTATTGTAGTCACCAAACAACCAGCCTACAGGACTCACACGCATGGCAGCACCATTGCCGCAGGAGTTTTGAGGAAGAGGATTGGAAGATTCTATCCAGTGGCGGAACATGTTTCCATAACCACCCTTGGGGTCGGGATAGCGACGGCACCAAGACAACAGACTGTCACGATAGCTTTTTCCGCTCAACACGGCATCGGCTATAGCAATGGTACAAATGGTATCATCGGTATAGCCACAGTCTCCGGTGAAAAGTTCAAAGTCTTCCTCCGGACGACCGCCAAACTCAAAGCGCGACCCGACAATGTCGCCTATTATGGCACCTAACATAAACTTGTAGTCCCACCGAGAATCGAACTCGGATCTAATCTTTAGGAGAGACTTGTTCTATCCATTGAACTATGGGACCAAAGATAGTGGAAAGTGAATTCACCATTCACTTTCCACTACCTGTTGTCATTTACAATTCTCGCGATTCACCATCCTCTACGCTTCCTTCTCGTCAATCTTACGACCCATCACGAGATAGGCAATGGGCGAAGCGATGAAGATAGAACTCAACGTACCGAAGACAACACCCAGCGTCATGGCAAAGGCGAAGCCCTTGATGCTGCTACCGCCGATGAACAGGATGCAGAGCAACACGAGCAACGTAGAGAACGAGGTGTTGATGGTACGGGCCAAAGTCTGATTCACAGAGTCGTTGAATACCTGCTGCTTGTCGTACTTCGGATGCAGCTTCAGGTTCTCACGGATACGGTCGAATACCACCACCTTGTCATTGATGGAGTAACCGATGACCGTCAGGATGGCACCGATGAATGTCTGGTCAACCTCCAGTGAGAACGGCATGACACTCTGAAGAAGTGAGAACAGGCCGATGACCACCAGGGCATCGAAGGCCAGTGCTACGATAGAACCTACAGAGAAGGCCACATTACGGAAGCGAACCAAGATATACAGGAAGATGGCCACCAGGGCAATCAGCACACTGATGATAGCACCATAGGTAATGTCCTTAGCCACCGACGGACCGACCTTGGAAGAACTGATGATGGAACCGCCCTCGCGGACATCAGGGTTCTTGAAGGCCTGCACATTCTCCTGGCTGACCAGGCCGGCAGCCTTCAGAGAGGTATAAAGGATATTCTCCACCTCGTCATCAACCTTCTGGTCGTTGGACTCAATCTTATAGTTCGTAGAGACACGGATGGTCTTGTTGTCAGTACCGAGAGCCAGTGCACTGGTATTGGCATCGGGGAAGGCGCTTGCCATGACCTCACGAATCTGCTCTGGCTCTACGCTCTTCTCAAACTGCAGCACATAGTTGCGTCCACCGGTGAAGTCGATGCTCTGGCTCAGTCCCTGCAGCAGGAAACTGGCAACAAAGACGACAGTTGCTACGCAGGCGATGCTGAACGACTTCTTGTATATACCCATGAAGTTGAATTTCGTTCCCTGCATCAGGTTCTTGGAAACAGCAGTGCAGAACTTCTGGCCCAGCCAGCGGTCGTTCTTCAGCTGGTGTTCATAGACCAGGCGGGTCAGGAACACGGCGGTGAAGAAGGAGCAGATGATACCGATGATCCAAGTGGTGGCGAAGCCACGGATTGGACCAGTACCGAAGGAGTAGAGGATGACACCAGTGATGATACTTGTCAAGTTAGAGTCGAAGATGGCAGAGAAGGCATTGTCATAACCGGCAGCCAACGCCTGGCGGATGTTCTTACCTGTACGCATCTCCTCCTTGATACGTTCATAGATCAGCACGTTGGCATCAACCGCAGTACCCAGCGACAGTACCATACCGGCGATTCCCGACATGGTCAGAGCAGCCTGGAACGAGGTAAGGATTCCCAGCGTGAAGAAGAGGTTCACAATCAGTGCAAGGTTGGCCATCATACCCGGGATGAAGTCGTACATGACAACCATGTAGATCATCAGCAATACAAAGGCGATGACGAAGGAGATGATACCCTGTTGGATAGACTGGGCACCCAGCGTAGGACCTACCACCTCTTCCTGTACGATACGTGCGGGAGCGGGCATACGACCAGACTTCAGGGTTGTTGCCAAGTCCTTGGTCTCCTCGATGGTGAAGTTACCGGTAATCTGTGTGTTACCGCCTGAAATCTCATTGATGACGCGTGGTGCGCTATAGACGACACCATCCAGTGTGATAGCCACAGCGCGGCCGATGTTGGCCTTGGTCATGGCAGCCCAGCGGCGGGCACCGTCGGTATTCATAGACATGGTCACCTGAGGAGCACCTGTAACGTGGTCGAACTCGTCCTTGGCATCCACGACGACGTCACCCTCCAGCGGAGCACGTCCGTTGGTAGTGGTCACCTTCAGCGCATAGAGTTCGTAGATGTTCTTGGCTGTCAGATGGTCTGAGGCCTTGGCACTCCACAGCAGCTTGCAGTCGGAAGGTATAATCTGACGGGCAACGTCAGAATAGATGAGCTTGTTGATTTCAGCCGTATCGCGCACATGGGCGTAGCCGACGAGTGCCAGCGAGCCCTGTCCTGTTGTCTGCAGCATGGCGAGCAGAGGGTGCTGCTTCTTGGCGGCAGCCATGTCGGCCTCACTGCTTTTGCCTACGGTCTGTTTGTTGTCTTTCTGCAGCTTGAACTTAGTCTCGGCCTGAGCAGGTTTAGCCTCAGCCTCGGCGGTCTTGGTCTCTGCTGTTTCAGCTTTCACGCTGTCAGCCTCAGCAGGAGTGGCCTTTTCACCGGCCTTCTCGCTATCCTGGTTGGCCAGACGAGAGTCGAGCTGTACGAGGTAGGGGATAATCTCTTCTGCGTTGAAGGTCTCCCAGAACTCCAGGTTAGCACTACCCTGCAGCAACTTACGCATGCGCTCCGGCTCGCGAATACCCGGCATCTCCACCATGATACGGCCCTGCTGACCCTCCAGCTTCTGGATGTTGGGCTGCACGACACCGAACTTGTCGATACGGGTGCGCACCACATTGAACGAGTTGTCGATGGCCGACTGCACCTCTGTGCGCAGTGCTTTCTCCACCTCGTCGTCTGAGCTCTGCGGAGAAACCTTGCCCTGCAGCTGCTGGGTTGCGAAGATTTCTGCCAGGCGGTGGCCCGGTGCATTCTTGTGGTAAGCGTTTACAAACAGTGAGATGAAGTCAGCCTGACTTGTCTCTTCCTCTTTCTTTGCTTCGTCCATTGACTTGACGTAAGCAGCGTCTTTCTTATGGTCAGCGAGCATATCGACAACATCGGGCACACTGATTTCCAGAATGACGTTCATACCGCCCTTCAGGTCCAGTCCAAGACCGATCTGAGTCTCCAGACATCTCTGGTAAGAGTAGATACCCAGATATTTCACTGAGTCTTTGTACTCCTGCTGAGCAATGGGATCTTCTATCTGTGCAGCCTTGCTGTCATAATAGCTTGTGGCAGCAGAGAAAGACAAATAGAAAATACTTGCAAGCGTCAGTAAGACGGCGGTTACAATTACGATTCCTTTGTTTTGCATTTTAGTTTTATGAATTTTGATTTTAAGTTTCTTTTTCTACTATGTTCAACGGTCTGAAGAATCCTACAGCCAAACAAGGCACAAAGGTACGCATTTTTTGGCAGAGCGGAAAATTTATAAGAAGATATTTATTTAATTTTTAAGGTTTTGACCGTTTTTTTAGCCATGCAACCACTGGATGGTGGTCCGAGGCATGAATTTTGTCATCAACCCGGCATTTCACGCTCTCCCACTCTTCTGAACAGAAGATGTGGTCGATGCGCACCCACATGGCATGGTGATGGTAGGTGAAGCCAAGTCCTCTGCCACTGGTCACAAAGCAGTCGGTCAACAGACTGGCCACCTTCTGGTGGGCATAGGAGATAGGAGTATCGTTGAAGTCGCCGCAGACGATGACGGGATAAGATTGTCTTTCCACATACGACGCAATGGCATCGGCCTGCGGAGCCCTCCTGACTGCCGACTCCGACAGCTTGTCGATAACCCTTCGCGACTCCGCCTCGGCGCTGTCTCTCTCCAGTCCGCCGTCTATCATCTCCCTGAAACTGTTCCTGTCGGCCACCGAGAGTCCTGATGTTTCCAAGTGGGTGTTGACAACCACGACGGTGTCACCGTCGATGTTCAGGAAGAAGGCTCCACTGTGGAACAAGACCGAGTCGGAATAGATGAGTTCCGTCTTTATCACTGGATATTTGCTCAACACATACAAGTTCTCGTTCGACTTATTCTTGAGCACCGTGTCGGCATACTGATAGTGGCCGTGGGTAGCCTCCGCAACTTGGGCAGGATCCAGCTGGGTAAGCGACAATTCCTGAAGACAAACGATGTCGGCATCCTGCTCTTCCAGATAGGCGAGAATGGGGTTGGGGGCTTCTTTGTCTTCCCAGCCTCTGAAGAACCAGACATTGTAGGTCACGACCTTCAACAGGCTACTGTCATTATCCACGTCTCCACCGCCGAAGTTCAGGGGTACATAGTTGCGCACGGGCACATAGCAGACGGCCAGTCCCACCAGCGGAATCCATGCCCACCGAAACTTAAAGATGACCCAGAAGACAAGGAAGCCCATATTGACCGCCAGGAGAATAGGAAAAAACAGGCCAGCGGTTGACATCAACGGAAAGCTGACTGGATTCAGCCGGTCGGAGTAACCGGCCAGCAACATCAGCAGGAGCGTGGACACATTGGCCCCCGCTATCATCTGCATGACGATCTTTCCCAGTTTTCCAATCATTACTTTTTACCCTGCTCAAAGAGTTTACGCTTCTCAGAAGCCGTCAGACTGTCATACCCACTCTTGCGGATTTTGTCCAGTATGCGGTCTATCTCCGCCTGTTCTTCTTGCCGCCGGGCATTGTAGTCCCAGTCTTGCGAATGGTTGCTGGTTGATGTCCACGAGCGGGAAGAAGAACCTTCGTCGGCCCGCTTGTGTTTGCGGCGTTCCCACCCGTTGCGCAGGTTGTTGAAGAACTGTTCGCTTCCCCCGCGTCCATAGCCGTCGGTAGGATGGTTTTGCCAATAGCGTATCATGAAGAAGCCAAAGAGCATGCCGCCCAGGTGGGCAAGATGGGCCACATTGTCGCTGGTAGTAGCCATGGCAGAGAATAGTTCTATCACCGCATAGCCCATCACAAACCACTTGGCTTTGATGGGAATGGGCAGAGGGAATATGAAGATGCGTTCTTCGGGGAATATCATGCCGAAAGCCAGCAATATGGCATAGATGGCACCGGAGGCTCCGACAGTGGTAAAACCATTCAGCTGTACGGGGCTGACCATCGAGAAGCTAAGGCCCTGATCGGCCAGCATCAGATAGATAGAAACATACTGCGCCATCTCCTGTATCAAGCCAGCACCTACACCACAGGAAATGTAATAAAAAAGGAACTTCTTGGGTCCCCACACTCTTTCCACCACACAACCGAACATCCAGAGGGCAAACATATTGAAAAAAAGATGCTCAAAACTGGCATGCATGAAGAGATAGGTGAAAAGCTGATAAAGATGAAAGTCGGCAGCCTTGAAAAAATGAAGACCCAGTATTTCATTCAGCAAATAACCGCCATAGGCCGACTTGCCCATCAACAGACAGGCCACGAAAGCAACCACATTGACGATCAGCAGATTCTTGGTGACAGGTGGTATTCTCAACATTTTTCTTTTCCTTGTTCTTGTAATTGTCGGGTGCAAAAATACGAAAAATATCTGTCATAACACTCAAAACGGCCTTATTACAAGAAAAATAATCAAAAAAACACTACTTTTTCTTTCTTTTTCTTTGGTTTATAAAAGGTTTGTTTTAAATTTGTATGCAAAATTTGGAAAAGATCCATTTATTATTTCACTTAATTAACAATCTTTAGTTATGAACAAGACAGAATTAATTGAGAAAATTGCAGCAGGCGCAGGTCTGAGCAAGGCTGATGCCAAGAAGGCATTGGAAGCTACCGTAGAGGCTATCAAAGGTGCTCTCGTTGCTGGTGATAAGGTACAGTTGGTTGGCTTCGGTACATTTGCCGTTAAGGAGCAGCCCGCTCGTCAGGGTGTGAACCCCGCTACCAAGCAGAAGATTACTATTGCTGCCAAGAAGGTTGCTAAATTCAAGGTCGGCGCAGAGCTTGCAGAAGCTGTAAAGTAATTTCGCAAGATTTTCTTCATTTAAAAAGGCGACTCGTTAGGAGCCGCCTTTTTTCATGTTTTGCTTTCTTTATTTCGGCTGTTTGCCGATGTAAGCCAGAATACCTCCATCCACATACAGCACATGGCCGTTCACGGCATCAGAGGCATGGCTGGCCAGGAACACGGCCGGACCACCCAGCTCTTCGGGTTCGAGCCAACGGCCTGCAGGCGTCTTGGCACAGATGAAGCTGTCGAACGGATGACGGCTGCCGTCCGGCTGCCGCTCGCGCAGGGGAGCCGTCTGCGGGGTTGCAATATAACCCGGGCCGATGCCGTTACACTGGATGTTGTACTCACCATACTCAGAGCAGATGTTGCGGGTGAGCATCTTCAGACCTCCCTTGGCGGCAGCATAGGCAGATACCGTCTCGCGTCCCAGCTCCGACATCATCGAGCAGATATTGATGATTTTTCCTTCTTTGCGTTCCATCATTTCGGGAATCACTGCGCTCGAACAGATGAACGGACCCACCAGGTCGATGTCGATGACCTGTTGGAACTCGGCACGCTTCATTTCGTGCATGGGAATGCGCTTGATGATGCCGGCGT
>CAMNOK010000039.1 GCA_946546825.1 uncultured bacterium | reverse complement strand
TTTTGATGGTACAAAGGTAGTGAAATAAAGAAACCTGAATTGTCATGTTGACTCGAAACAAGACAAAAAAAGCAGCTCGGGCTTCCCGGAACTGCCTTTTTCTTCATGAAGATGTCACAAGTTAGTTGTACCAAAGCGACGAGTCTGGGGTATTACCGTAGTTCTCGTCTTTATCTACGTTGTACACATTGTCGAGGTCGTAGAGTTCATCCTCGTACCAATAGTCATGACGTTTCATAGTTATTCTCCTTTCTTCCTCTTGGGATTTTTAGTTATTAATATGTTTAAGTTAGATTTTAGCTCCTGCAAATATACATAACTAAATTGGTTCATGCAAGGAAAAAACGAGATTTTTTTCATTATGCATTATGCAATGTACGAAAGATCTCCCAAATGACGACGCCGGCTGTGACACTGACATTCATAGAATGCTTGGTGCCGTATTGGGTAATCTCCAGGCAGTCGTCGCATTGATCCACCACACTCTGCTGAACCCCTTTGACCTCGTTGCCGAGAACAATGGCATAGCCTGCGGGACCGGCCAGACTGGAGAGTTTTTCAGCTAAGTGATGTAGTTTTGTGGAATGTTCCACCTGTTCCACAGCAAACACATAGTAGCCCTGGCGATGCAGCTCCTCCACCGACTGTTCGGCAGAGGCATAATAATGCCATGCCACAGAGTCTTCGGCCCCAAGAGCTGTCTTATGAATCTCCGGCATGGGCGGTGTGGCCGTGATGCCACACAAGTGGAGAGCCTCCACACGAAAGGCGTCACAGGTACGAAATACGCTCCCCACATTGTGCAGCGACCTTACATTGTCGAGCACTACCACCAATGGAAGCTTTCGTGCCTCCTTGAACTCGTCAACGGAGAGCCGCTTCATCTCTATGGTCCTCAGTTTGCGCATGATCTTTAGTTGGATTTCATCTGGTAGGCCAAGGCATAGGCTTTGATTTGCTTCACCATGGCCAGCAGACCGTTGGAGCGTGTCGGGGAGAGATGTTCACGCAGTCCAATGCGCTCGATGAAGTACAGGTCGGCATCGAGAACCTCCTGTGGTGTGTGGTCGTCGAGTACCCGGATAAGCAGGGCTATGATGCCCTTGACGATGAGAGCGTCGCTCTCGGCAGACAGCCGCATGCGACCATCAACCAAATCACACTGCACCCACACCCTACTTTGACAGCCGTCAATGAGGTTTTGTTCATTCTTATACTTCTCATCCAGCGGTTCCAGGTCGTTGCCCAGATCGATGAGCAGCTGGTATTTGTCCATCCAGTCTTCAAAGTCAGCAAATTCCTCGATGACTTCGTCTTGTATTTCGTTTATTGTCATTTTTTTGACTATTAATCTTTCAGCATTAGGCATTAAGCATTATCTTAAAGAGCTTGTCGTTGGGTCTTACCTTCTCGGGCACTGCAATGGCAGCCAACTGGTGTTGCTCGGCCATGTCAGTGGGATTGCCGTCGTTGTCGTGGATTTCCTTCACATCGACCCAAAGGGCTCCCGTCGTAGGACCGGTTATCAAGAGGCGGTCGCCTACAGAGAAGGTCGAGGCATCTACGCTGACCTCTGCCACACCGATGCGAGAGAAATATTTTGTCACACGGCCGACCAGCTGCTTGCGTTCCGTGGCATTCGACCCATAACTGTTGTTCCACTCACCCAGGCGCTGGCCCTGGTAGTAGCCGTCCCAAAAGCCTCGATTGAAGACTGTCGCCAAGCGACGGTCCCAGTCATCTTTGCGTTCTTCGGTGAACGTACCGTCAAGGACGGCCTGCATGGCCTCCTTATAAACTTTCACCACCGTATAGACATACTCCGGTCCACGAGCACGGCCTTCTATCTTGAACACCCGCACCCCTGCATACATCAATTTATCGATGAAACGGACGGTTTTTAAGTCTTTTGGACTCATCAGGTACTTGTTGTCCACCTCTATTTCGTTGCCTGTCTCAGCATCAGTGAGGATATAAGAACGGCGACAAATCTGGATACATTGTCCACGATTGGCAGAACGTCCGCTATCGGCCAGGCTCATGTAGCACTTTCCTGATACGGCCATGCACAGGGCTCCATGGCAGAACATCTCGATCTTAACCAGTTCTCCATGCGGACCCTTTATCTGTTGTTGCTCTATCTGTCGGTGAATCTCCTCCACCTGTTCCATGGTCAACTCACGAGCCAGTACAACCACGTCGGCAAACTGGGCATAGAACTTCAGCGCCTCCACGTTGGAGATGTTCAGCTGGGTAGAGAGATGTACCTCCACCCCCACCTGCCGGCAGTAGGTCATCACCGCCACGTCGGAGGCGATGACAGCCGTGATGGCAGCATCGTGGGCGGCATCGATAATCTGGCGCATGGCCTCCATGTCTCCGTCATAGATGATGGTGTTCACCGTCAGATACGACTTGATGTCATGTTCCTGACAGGTTGCAGCAATCTCCTTCAGGTCGTCAATGGTGAAATGATTGGCAGAGTGGGAGCGCATGTTCAGCTGACCAATGCCGAAATAGACACTGTCTGCCCCGGCCTTGATTGCCGCAGCCAGCGAATCGCGCGACCCCACCGGAGCCATCACCTCAAAGTCTTTCAACGTATTCATGAGTGCAAAAGTACACAAAAAAACTTGATTCGTTCGCTATCATCAGTAATTATTTGTAATTTTGCATCGAAAAGCTACCGCTTCCGACAAGTAAGTCAAGCCTCCTCCATAGGACTATATCGCAATATGAGTAAATTGTCTCTTCTACTTTTCGCCACCCTGCTAATAACCGTCGGCTGCCACAGGCAGCATGCTGAAGGCAACCGACTGACAACTGCTGCCGACAGCACGCAAGGAAACTTCATCATTGACACGCTGTTGCCCACCACACCCGTAAAAGACCAGGGGCAGAATGAGCTGTGCTGGATCTATGCCATGCTGGCCACCATCGAGACAGAACACCTGACACAAGGCGACTCCGTCAATCTCTCGCCGACTTACATGGCACGGATGTTCCTGCGCGACAGAGTGCGAGCCTACTATCTCTCGCAAGGCAAAGAAACCGTGTCACTGCGTGGCATGGCCACCATGTGCCTCCACCTGTTAGACAGCTATGGCACTCAACCCTACGACTACTACGCCACCAAAGGAGGCAGCCTGGAGCGGCAACCCAACGAAAACTGGCGTGTACTCGGCAGGAAGGCAGTCCGAAAAGCCAATCTGGCCATCGCTCAACGAAGTGGGTTGGAAGCTTTGGAAAACGGCCTCGACCAGCTACTGGACGAAGAGTTGGGGGTTATGCCGCGCTATGTCCACATGCTCGGAGCCTCCTACAGTTCTATGGAGTTTGGTCACAGTGTATGCCTTCCCGGTGAGTACGAGAGTCTGACGTCGTTCTCTCACCATCCGTTCGGCAGTCGTTTCATGCTGGAATCACCCGACAATCAGCTGCACGACAGCTTCCTGAATGTTCCTATCGACACACTCATGCACCGCATCGTGAGCAGCCTGCGCCATGGTCATCCCGTTTGCTGGGAGGGCGATACCAGCGAACCGCATAGTCAGGGTGTCTATGACCTTTCTCTTGAACAACGCCAACAGCTTACTCTGCAGAATACCCAGCAGCTGCGTCAGCAACTCTATGAATGCTTCAAGACAACCGATGACCATTGCATGGCCATTGTAGGACTGGCTCACACGCCCGATGGCCGACAATTCCTCATCTGCAAAAACTCTTGGGGAACCGCCAGCGGACGCCATGGTTTCTGCTTCCTGAGTTACGAATATGTGCAGCTGAAAACCATCTGCGTTGTCCTTCATGCCGATAAATGATTAGCTTTGTCAAGCATGAAAGGTCAAAACACAGGTCAGCATCGGCAAAGCTAAAAAACATGAAAAGAGAGCTTTGTTGGATTTCTTTTCGTATCTTTGTCCCCGAAAAAGAAAACATCGACTCACGATATGCTGAAAATCGTCATTCTCTGGCTGGCTACACTTGCCACCTTGACTGCCTCTGCACAAAACAATGCTGCCCATGTCAACCCCGAAGACCGCGCTGTTGACATGAACAATCCCACCTTTGTTCCCATGGTGAAGGTGGGCAAAACTCTTGTCGATGGCGACAGCATACAATATGTGGAGATGAACAATATCTACGTTTATCCCCACCCTACATTCAAGAATGAACGACAGCGGCAAGCCTACAACCGACTGGTGTATAACGTAAAAAAGGTGCTTCCCATCGCCAAAGAAGCCAAACAGATGCTCATTGAAACCTACGAGTATCTGGAAACGCTACCCAACAAGAAAGCCCGTGATGAGCACTTGAAGCTGGTAGAGGCAAACATCAAGAAGGTCTATACCCCCCGCATGAAGAAACTCACCTACTCCCAGGGCAAGCTGCTCATCAAACTCATCTACCGCGAGTGTAACTCCTCCAGCTACGACCTCATCAAAGCCTTCCTCGGACCCGTGCGCGCCGGCTTCTATCAAGCTTTCGCCTCCCTCTTCGGTGCCAGCCTGAGGAAAGAATACGACCGCCAAGGCATCGACCGCCTTACCGAACGCGTCGTCCTCATGGTTGAAGCCGGACAACTATAAAAAGTGTACGAACTTCACAGCCCGTACACTCCAAAAGAAAATTACTAATAAGCCCTATAAAATATAGAGCCTTTGTCTATGTATTCTACCAATTATTATCCACTTTGATGGAACGAGCAGAACGGAGCACCTGCTCCATTTCGTTCAATGTTGCATCTGCTTTCAGAAGCAATTTTGGAAAAGCTTTCTTGTAAAGTCTCTTTCGCCCTTCGATTGTTGAGTATGAGTCATTTGCCGTAAAGGTTTTACCTATATCATTAATCACATCAGAAGGGTTGGGGGTATCCGGCAGGCCCTCTTCTTCCGTTTCCACCTTGTGATTGAATGGTGGGAATTCAACAATCTTGTCACAAAAATCAGCTGTCTTATTTTGATTAATACGCTTCCCTGTATAATTGTTCAACGAAATGCTTAGGCGAGCGCGCCCATCCTTTGCATCTACCCTAAGCGAAAATTTAGCACTAACAAAATAAGCATTCAGGTAATAATTACCATTATGAAACTCATAATACTCACCCTCCCCAACAACTGTACCATTCTCTTCCGAATCATACAGAATTTTGTATTTAGTCTCTTTATAGGACTCCTCTATATACTTCTTTCCTGTCAAATAGATATCTTCTTTCGATAGAGAAAGACCTTCTACTATTCGAGAAACAACAACATTTCCTGCACCATCAACTTCGTAATAAACATCCTCCTTTCCTTGTACTACAAGTGAGAGAAAAGCGCATAATAATGTTACAACAATATACTTCATACTTTTTAAATTCATAAAAAAGGAGTTCCGATTGTCCGCCTTAACGGACAATCGGAAAAAACTCTTATAGGCCAAATCTGCCTAACACTCCGTTAGAGGGATAGCTGACATTTCCGTTAGGAATACCATTCTTATCTTCCTTAATGCCTTTGATATTGATACCCCAACCCGTAACCTTAGTTGTCTTTGTTTTATAAGCACCAAAGAACCAGCTATGCTTCTCTGTTTCAAATTCGGGATCAAGAATGATGTCAACATTAGCATTTTCCTTGGCTCTGTACAAAGCCTGTCTCTCAACCTTTGAAAGACCTTTGTAATAATTGCTGCTGGAGAACAATTTGTTACCATTACGCTCAAGTTGAATAAATCCCAAGGCTGTACGAGTGTTTACTGTAGCAGAGACTTTCTTTGCACCAGCATAATCAAGGTCGGCACTCACATAGGTGTTGATTTTGTTACCACCTATGCCCATAACAATTGCTTCCTTTTGATAAGATGCGCAACTACTGAGGGACAAAGCAACAACAGCTGTTCCCATCATTGACATGATTGACTTTTTCATAATATAGTTTTTTAGGCCTATAGCATCCCCTGATTCAGCATTAATGTTTTTAAGTGATTCGATTTGAGACAAAAAAGACGTGGGAAGCTGTACTCTTCGCTTATCCCACATCTGGGCTCTCGCATTGCCTCGTACCAGGATAAGCAATCCAGTTAGCCCACGTCGTGAGATACTATACTTGTACAGTCTCCAATTTCATTCTGAGAATGACATTGCTGAGAACTGGGTATAATACACCCAACATGGACGTTTCGATTGCGTTCTCTTCTGGTACTTGAATTTGCGAGATTCAGATGTTGAAGATAACGTTCGTAACGTCTTTGTCCACTAAAATTTCAACCCCTTTGCCCATAAGGGCTAACCAGAGTCGGGGACAAAGATACAAATTATTATTTTTCTATGCAAAAAAAAAAGTAAAAAACACCAGGGCGTTTTTTACTTTTCAGTGAACAACACTTGGATAAGGGTCTGACCGACAGCCTTGAGGGTGTTGCGGTCTATATGCTGCATGTCGTCTGACAGGGTGTGCCAGGTGGGACCAAAGGAGCTCTGTTGGCAGTCGGGATAGTAAGGGATGATATCGATGGTGGGAATGTGAGCCGTACGATTGAGCGGCACATGGTCATCGGTTATGAAGCCACCGGAATCCATGGGGAAGAAGCTTCCGTAGCCGGCACTACGCGCTGCACGCCACACCTTTTCCACAATGGCCGGAGCATACTGCAGGCTGACACCCTCCTGATAGAAGCGGGCGCCCTGTCCACCGACCATGTCGAGCAGGATACCGTAGCGAGCTTCATACCCTTCGGGCAGGTTGGCAGCAAAGTATTGTGCTCCCAGTGCCCATGAGTCGCCAGGATCCTCACCCTCATACCATTGTGGCGTTCCCCAGTCTTCAGCATCAAAGCAGACGAAATCGACACCTATAGAAAGGCTGTCGGGCAAAAGACGGGCAACCTCCAGCATGACGGCCACGCCACTGGCAGCATCGTTGGCCGCCAGAATAGGTTTACGGTGGTTAGCCTCATCAGGGTCGTTATCGGCCCAGGGACGGCTGTCCCAGTGGGCACAGAGCAGGATGCGGGTAGTCAGTTCCGGTCGGAACCGTGCCATGATATTCGTGCTTTTCAGCATGGTGCCGTCATAGCCACGCAGGTCTGCCCGCTGGGTTACGACCTGACAGCCAAAAGAGCGAAACTTCTCTGCAATCCACTCCCCGCAGGCCTCGTGAGCTTCGCTGTTCATGGGACGCGGTCCGAAGTTGCACTGTGCCGCACAAAAGGAAAACGCGGAGTCGGCATTGAAAGATGGTCCGACAGCAACAGCCGTCTCATCAGACTCAGCAGAAGCCTGCTCAGCCTGATACTGCGCAACAAGTGGTCTGACGCCAAAGGTATATGCCGCAAAAAGAGCGGCGACAATGAGAATAACGACAACAGTTTTTTTCATACGGACTACCTGTCTTTCAGCTTTTCATTTAACGATCTATTTTTACCTGTTTCATGACTCTCAGCCAGTTGCCGCCCCATATCTTGCGAATGTCATCCTCGCTATAGCGGCGGCGGAGTAGTTGACGGGTGAAGTTAATCAGCTCTGAGGAGTCGGCCAAGCCCGGTACTCCACCATCACCATCGAAGTCTGTGCCCAATCCAACGTGGTCGATCCCCATGATGTCGATGGCATGTTTCAGGTGGTCCATGGCATCGAGGATAGTAGCCTGTCCGTCTTTCTTCAGGAAGCCATTGTAGAGTGTGATTTGAGCTACACCTCCCTTACGGGCCAATGCCCGCAACTGGTCATCGGTAAGGTTGCGAGGATGGTCGCACAGGGTGCGACAGTTAGAGTGGCTGCACACGATGGGGTGGCGACTCAGTTCCAAGGCATCGTAGAAGCTTGTCTCTGCCGCATGGCTGAGGTCCACCATCAGTCCGAGGTCGTTCATGCGGGCTATGACCTTCCGGCCAAAGTCGCTGACACCACCATGCGTCTGAGTGCCACGGGCAGAGTCGCAGATATCGTTGTCTCCGTTGTGACAGAGTGTGACATACACCACCCCGCGATCGGCATAGTGGTTCAGCAGGTCGAGGTTGTCCTCAATGGCCAGTCCGTTCTCTATTCCTATCATGACAGACTTTCTGCCAGCGGCCTTGTTAATCAGAAGGTCCTGTGGAGTACGCGCCAGAGCCACCCGTTCCTGATTCTGTCTGATCATCTCCTCAATCTTGTCGAAGATCAGGTCGGCATAGACCGACGGTGTGACAGGCTGTTGTGTATTCGTCCATCGGGTATCAACCATTTCATCGAAGCTTTTACCTTCTTTGGGTTGTGGCAGATAGGCCACCATGGTCACCACATCCTGCCGACCTTCCATCATCTTCGGCAAATCGACCAGCACATGTTTTTCGCGCTGGTTGAAGCTCACTCCCTGTGGAAAGAACATCGGTGTGTCGCAATGGCTATCGAGAGTGAGCACCCGGTCGTGCAGACTTTTAGCCTGAGCAAAGAGGTCTGCCTCTTCTACCAACCAGCGGAAGACGGGCAATCCTTCCTCTCCCAACCACTCCGGATGCCACTGCACACCCATTACTGCCTTATACTCGGTACTTTCGATGGCTTCAATGATGCCGTCGGGAGCCGTTGCCACCACCTTGAAGTGGGGTCCTGTACTACGCACAGCCTGGTGGTGGAAGGAGTTAACAGGAAGCTGCAAGTCGGTTGTCAGTCGCTCTCTATATATATTATATAAGGTGGAGTCCTCACAAACTGTTATGCAATGGGTCGTTTCCGTACGGTCGGCGTTCTGTGAATGTTGCAGCGTAGCGTTCAGTTCCGAGATATCCTGCACCACACTTCCATCCAAGGCCATGACTAAAGTCTGAATGCCACGGCAGATGCCCAGCATTGGCAGTTGGCGGTTGAATGCCAGTCGGGTGATGAGCAACTCTGGCAGATCGCGCACCGCATTGATATGTCCCAGTCGTGGTGACGGCTGTTCACCCGCCCATAGCGGGTTGTAGTCGGCGCCACCCGTGAGAAGCAGTCCGTCGATGCGGTCGAGTGTATCCAGGATGACTTCTTCGTCGGCTACTGGAGGTATGATGAACGGCGTTCCACCAGCATCCACAATCTGCCGATAGTAGCGTTCACGCAAGGTAGCATCTTCACCTTCGAAGTTTGAGGTGATGCCTATGACCGGGCGACGAGACTTCTTGAGGAGTGCTGCATAGGCAGGTTGAAGTCTGCTTTCGAGGTTATAATCAGTCAACATGTACAGGGATTTCTCTTTTGATGCTCTGCTCCAAAGAGATGAGAGTCTCGGTAGAAACAACGCCAGGGATACCCTGCAGGCGGTCGTTGAGCAGTTCCATCAGGTGTTCGTTGTCGCGGGCATAACATTTCAGAAGCATGGTATAGGTGCCCGTCGTAAAGTGGCACTCCACAATCTCGGGGATCTCCTTCAACTGCTTGACCACATCCTTATACATACTTCCACGTTCCAAGTTGAGTCCCACATAAGTACAAGTGGAATAGCCGAGGCTCTTCGGGTTGACATCGAAACCACTACCGGTGATGACACCCTCCTCAATCAGGCGCTGCACTCGCTGATGTATGGCGGCACGAGAGACTCCACACTCTGCAGCAACGTCTTTGAAGGGAATTCGAGCATTCTTAGTGAGGATGCTTAAAATCTTTTTGTCGAGTTTGTCAATTTTTTCCATTTGCTCTTTTATTATATCTTTAGGTCAGTTTACAATCTGAAAGCAAAAGTAATTATTTTCGTCGATATAAACAAGCAAAATGCACGAATATTTTCTGATATTCGTGCATTTTGCTTGATAATCGTCAAGAGGAGCGTTTTCTTATTTCTCGATACCCTCCAGTTCGACAGTAAAGATCAACGTAGAGAAAGGCTTGATTTGTCCGGCCTGACGCTCACCATAGGCCAAGTTTTCTGGGATATAGAGTTCCCACTTTGAACCTACTGGCATGAGTTGCAGGGCCTCTGTCCATCCTTTGATCACCTGATCACAACGGAAAGAAGTGGTCTGCGGGTTGCGACGATAGCTGCTGTCGAAAACGGTACCGTCAATCATCTTACCCTCGTACTTCACGGTCACCTTGTCAGTGGCCTGGGGTTTCTCACCCTCTCCCATGGTCACAACCTTATACTGCAAACCGCTGGGCAGAGTTACGACTCCCTCCTTCTTAGCATTTTCAGCCAGCCACTCTGTGTTTTCTTTCTTGTAGGCGGCAGCCTCAGCTTCCTTGACAGCCTTCAAGCGCACCTCATAGAACACACGAGCCGTAGAGTCATTGAAAATGCTGTTGTCTTTCTCCAACGCACTGAGGAATCCTTTATGGAACAAGTCTTTGTCCAATTCTTTGTTCAGTTCCTTGACAGAAGAGGGGAAAATGCGCTCCTTGGCCATCATGGCAATCTGGTAGCCAGCCATCTGAGCCGTGTACTGAGGATCATCGCTACGGTTGATGGTCTCCATATAACCTTTAAGGAAGTCTGCCATATAGGCCGTGTCAACGTGGAGCTGCTGCTGAAGATAGGTCATCAGTCCCATGGTTGCTGAACGCCCCACGGCGTAGCTCAGTGAGTCGAGCTCGCTGTTGAGCTGTACTGCCGTCTGTTCCTTGACAGGCTCTTTTGCTTTCTTATCTTTCTTACCAGCAGCGGAAGCACTGAGGGACATCCCCAGCGCCACGGCCACCAGTATCAACATGTATTTTTTCATCTTTACCGTTTCTTATTTCTCGATACCAACGAGTTCAATCTTGAAAATCAGTGTAGAGAAAGGTTTAATCTGTCCAGCCTCACGCTCGCCGTAAGCCATGTCTTGAGGAATATACACCTCCCAGACAGAACCAACAGGCATGTGGACAAGAGCCTCTGTGAAGCCCTTAATGACCTGGTTGGCACGCAGCGTAACAGGTTCGTTGCGCTTGTAAGAGCTGTCGAACACCTGACCATCGATGGTCTTTCCCTCATAGTGGACACGAACGCGAGAAGTGTCTTTCGGCATTTCGCCGTTACCTTCCTTGATAACCTTGTAGAGCACGCCACCTTCAAGGGCCTTCACGCCCTCAGCCTTCTTCATGCCTGCCAGGAACTTCTCACCAGCTTCCTTGTTGGGACCATACTCCTTAAGCATGTTCTTGGCTTTTATCTCACGCATCTTGGTCTCGGCCAGCTGCTGAGCCTGCTCCACCGTCATCTTTGCATTCTTGCCCGTTGTACCAGCAATGAATCCGGCCATCAAGTTCTTCAGGGAGATTGACTTAGTGGAATCATTGCCAAATACCTCGCGATTGATGCCAACCACCATCTGGTTGCTAATCTGCTGACCAATCTGGATACCGGCATAGTAGGCCGCCTTCTTCTTGTTGTCACCAGCGTTGGCACCATCGTTCAAGCCCTTGACAAACTCATCGATATAAGCTGTATCGATATCCATACGCTGAACGAGATAATCTTTCAGTCCCTGAGACTGAGAAAGACCCATGGCATAGCTCATGGAGTCAACATCACTCTTCAAGTTAGCCTTGGGAGTGGAATTACCGCATGACGTCATCATTACGGCAGCAGTAGCCATTGCGGCTACAAATGTCATTTTTTTCATTGTCTTGTTATTTGTTATAATAATTTTTAACTTTTTTCGTCATACAACCTCTATCAGCTCTACATCGAAGATTAGAGCTGCAAACGGGGGGATAGACTGTCCGGCACCGCGTTCTCCATAGCCCAGATGATAGGGAATGAAGAAACGATACTTGGCGCCCTCCTGCATGAGCTGCAATCCTTCCGTCCATCCGGCAATGACACCATTCAGGGGGAACGTGGCGGGCTCGCCACGCTGAACGCTGCTATCAAACATTGTTCCATCGATAAGCATGCCTTCATAGTGGCATTTCACCTGGTCGGTAGCCTTCGGCTTACGACCGTTACCCTCTTTGAGTACCTGATATTGCAGTCCACTGGGCAGGGTAATGACACCCTCTTTCTGAGCGTTCTCTGCCAGATATTTCTCACCGTCAGCCTTCTGAGTCTTAAATTTCTCTGCAGCAGCTGCACGCTGTTTCTTCTCCTGCTCAGCAAAGAAGTTCTGTACCAGCGTCTGAGCCTCTGCGTCAGAAACATGTTTCTTCGCACCGGCTATCACGTCTTTAATGGCCTGGGCGAAATCGTCGATATTTAACTCACGGGCTCCCATGTCGCACAGCTGGCGACCGATACCGAGACCCAAGGCGTAGCTAACTTTATCCATGTCTTTATACCTTATTTATACAATATACTTTCAAAAACTCGGCAAAGTTACACATTTTTCGTGATTGTTAGCTCATATTTCGACAAAAAACATTATTTTTGTGCATGATTAACACTTGGACTTCACAAAAAAATTAAAAGGATGAATATGAAGAAGAAAATTGTTTTCCTGACAGGTGCCGGCATGTCGGTGGAGAGTGGTTTCAAGACTTTTCGTGGCAGCGACGGCCTTTGGGAGAATTATCCGGTTGAGCAGGTGGCCAGCCATGAGGGTTGGGAGCGCAACCCTGACTTCGTGAACAGCTTCTACAACGGCCTGCGCAAGAAACTCTTTGGTGCCGAGCCCAATGAAGGTCATCGACTGATAGCCAGCCTGGAGGAGAAATACGATGTCGTCGTGGTCACCCAGAATGTGGACAACCTGCACGAGAAAGCCGGCTCAAGTCATATCATCCACCTGCATGGCGAACTGACAAAGGTATGCTCTTCACGCGACCAGTTTGACGAACGCTATGTTCGTGAACTCACAGCCGAACACTGTGAGGTGATGCCGGGTGAGAAAGCGGGCGACGGTTCCCTGCTCCGTCCCTTCATCGTGTTCTTCGGAGAGTCGGTGCCCATGATCAGTCCCGCTGCTGAAGAGGCTTCCAAGGCCGACATCTTCGTTATCATCGGCACATCGCTCAATGTCTATCCCGCTGCCGGACTCGTGCGCTACTGCCAGCCTGGCATCCCCATCTATCTCATCGACCCCGAGGAAGTGCCGACAGGTGGCATTCCCAACCTCACCCACATCTGCAAAGGAGCCTCAGAGGGGATGAGAGCATTGACTTCTATCCTATAAAAACTTTTTTACCTAAACAGATATTACACATGAACAAAATTTCTCTGAAAGTTGTCATTTGTATCATAGTCCTGCTTCAGACCATACTGCCCACGCAGGCACAAATCGTCATGAATGTTGACGCCCAAAAGCGCGGCCCCATGATTAGTCCCTATCAATATGGTCTGTTCTTTGAAGAAATTAATCATGCAGGAGACGGAGGACTGTATGCAGAACTCATCCGCAACCGGTCGTTTGAAGACGATATCACCTTCAACACAACCACCGTTCCAGAGTATTGGTCTGCCGTTGGCAATGCCATTCTGCGCATTGACGGAACCGATCTACTGAACGATGTTCAGGAGAAGTGTATGACCATTACCACGAAAACGGCATCGGCCGAAAACCTGCAAGGTGCTGCCAACCGCGGCTTCTGGGGTATCAACATCGTGGCAGGCGAGACATACACCCTCTCATTCTGGGCCAAAGCCTCCAATAACGGATACACAGGAAATGTTGTTGCAAGGCTTTTGGCAAACAACGGTTCCACCATTTGTGGCGAGACCACCGTTTCTGGTGATTTCACTGTTGACGAATGGCGACAATACACCGCCACCATCACTGCCACAGGCACCTCACCCAACGGACAGTTCGCCCTGCTCACAGCCAATAACGGAACACTACATGTCGATGTAGTGTCACTCTTCCCGAAGACTTGGAAAAACCGTAAGAACGGCATGCGGCCAGATCTGGCACAACTGCTGGCCGACACGAAGCCAACCTTCCTGCGCTTTCCTGGCGGATGCTTCGTGGAAGGAACAGACGGCTTCCAGAATGCCTTTCAATGGAAGAAAACCATCGGTCCCATCGAGGGCCGCAACGGTCATCAGAATGTAAACTGGGGCTATCGCTCCAGCGACGGGCTCGGCTATGACGAGTATTTGCAGTTCTGCGAAGACCTGGGGGCCGCCCCCATGTTTGTCGTGAACGTAGGACTTGGTCACGGCTACACCATACCGATAGCCGACCTCGACACGCTGGTACAAAACACTCTTGACGCTATCGAGTATGCCAATGGCGATGTCTCCACCCCTTGGGGAGCCCGCCGTGCCGCCAACGGACACCCGGAGCCTTATGGACTGAAATTTGTAGAAATTGGCAACGAGAACTATCAGGCAGCCGCCTCTCAGCAAAGCCAAGACTATGCCGAGCGCTACTACCTGTTCTACAAAGCCATCAAGGAGAAATATCCCGAAATCATCACTATCGGAAATGTGGAAGCGTGGGGTACCGACAATCCCTCATGGCGCAACGACTACCCCGTAGAACTTGTTGATGAGCACTACTACCGCAGCAACTCCTGGATGCGCTCCAACTACCACAAGTATGATAACTATAGCCGTTCCATCGGAGTCTATAACGGAGAGTATGCCGCCAATGAGACCGGCACCTATGGCACCTATGGTAACATGAACAGCGCCTTGGGCGAAGCCATCTACATGCTGGGCATGGAGAAAAACAGCGACGTCTGTCGCATGGCTTCCTTTGCACCCATCTTTATGCACGAGAGTGACCCGCGCTGGCCCTACGATATGATTCACTTCAATGCCTCCAAGAACTTCGTCACCCCCTCCTACCATGTGCAACAGCTGCTATCTACCAATCTCGGTAAGCAGAATCTGCTTTGGACTGAAACCGGCAACACGCTGTCGGAAAACGTCGCCATCGGACTGGGAACATGGGGCACCAGCGGCTATTTTGACGATGTGCTGGTGACAAATGAGGCCGGTGAAACCCTTATCAGCGATGACTTCTCTGCCAACCAGGGATGGACGAATTTCAACGGGACCTGGGTTATCTCCAATGGCTATAAGCGCCAAAACAGCACCGCCAACGACTGCCGTTCCATCAATGACACCCGCTTCCAGGCCTCGAAGTACACCTATACCCTGCGTGCCCGGAAAGTGAGTGGCAACGAGGGCTTCCTCATCCTCTTCAACTATAAGGATGCCAAGAACTACGTCTGGTGGAACCTGGGCGGCTGGGGTAACACACAGCACGGCATAGAAATCTGCCAAGACGGTGTGAAGACCACCATCACCACTGCTCCCGGCACCATTCTGGCAAGCAAATGGTACGATCTGCGCATTGAGGTCGATGGACAACAGGTGAAATGCTACATCAACAATGAACTGATCCACGATATCACCCTACCCTCAAACCAGGCCATCTACCAAAGTGTACAGCTCGATGAAGAGCAGGGAGAGATGATTCTGAAGGTGGTCAACCCCCATGGTTCGGCCCAGACCGTTCAGCTGAATCTGACCAACATGTCGGCCACCGAAGGCACCGTTGTACGCCTGACAGCAACGAGCGGCACAACAGAGAACACCATGAGTGCCCCCGACAGGGTCAAGCCCGAAACACCCATGGCACTCACCTCCCTCAGCGAACTGGACATTCCGCCCTACTCTCTGAACATCTTCCGACTGAAAGTTCAAGATGTGGCCGACGAAGTCAAGCCCAGTGCCACCCGCTACGAACAAGAGGATGAAGGGATGTACGGCTATCTCTATGCCCACATGAACGGTTCCAAGGAAATCACCAACTATGCCCTAAGCCGCTATGGACAGACCTGGACAGATCTGCTCTCCAGTCAGGAGGTGTTCAGCACCGCTGCCTACACCAAGACCGGCGGCATGCGCGACTCCTATGTCTTCCGCATGCAAAACGGCAAGTTCATGCTGGCCGGCACCGACATGACCTCTCGCCTCGGATGGACCAGCAACCACATCATGGACTTCATGATCTCCAACGACCTCGTTCACTGGGACAAGGAAGTCTTCATAGACCTGGAAACGCCAGAGAACCTTGCCGCCCTCGGCCTGACCAATGCCGACCAGATGACGGCAGCCTGGGCACCGCAGGTCATCTACGACCCCGTGACCGAGAAATACATGACCTACTACTCCGTAGGCTTCCCCGACCGTCACCGTATATATTACCAGTTGCTTGACGAAGACCTGAATGTCCTAACCGAGCCACGCCTGCTCTTCGACCCAGGCTATGACGTCATCGACGCCGACATCGTGTGGAACGATATTGACAAGCAGTATGTCATGGTCTATAAGTGGGAAGGTGTATTCCACCTCTATCAGGCCGTTGCCACCCAGCTGGTGCCGACCGACAAGACCACAGGGCTGTGCCAGTGGACCATTGTTCCTGGGTTCGACATCTACGAAAACGGCCAAGGCATTGAGGCCGCCAGTGTCTATCGTCCTATTGGCAGTAAGAACTGGAAGGTGGCTTGGATGAACTATGGCGGCAGTCGCGGCTATAAGTTCATGGACCTTGACGAACACTGTCTGAACCCCACCAACAAACAGTTTATACAAGGTACCCTGCAGCCTCAGCACGGATCGTTCCTCAAGCTCACGGAACGTGAGTACAACTACCTGAAGACCTGGGAGGAGGTAAAGATGCTGCTTCCCACCGTAAAAGACCTCTTCAGCACCTCTGGTGAAGCCTCCATCGGTGCGGCCATCACACTGGCCGAGCGGGCTCTGGCCGAAAGCGGCACCTTCGACGAAGAGGAGGCTGCCATGCAACAGGCTCTGAGCGCCCTCAAGACCGCTGCTGACACATATCTATCCTATATCAGGGAACAAGCCGCGGCCGGCCATGCCGTCAACCTGACGGCCCTGCTGGTGAACTCCGACTTCAGCCTGGGTGACACCGGGTGGCAAGGAACACCGTTCACAGCCGCCAACGGCTATGTGGCAGAGCAGTGGAACAAGAACTTCGACTTCTACCAGACCCTTCCCGACATGCCGGCCGGCAACTACGAGTTTGGCGTGCAGAGCTTCTACCGCTGCGGCGGCAAGGGCAATGGCTACAACCTCCACGTCAACGGCGGCGAAACCCTCAATGCGGAGATGTATGTCCAGGGAGCCAACTCTCAGCCCATCGTGAGCCTCTACTCGGAGTCCAGCTACACCAACAGTCCCTACACCTTCCCCGACAATGTCGCCTCTGCAGAGGAGGCCTTCAACAGATACGACCTCTACCACAATACCATGAGCTTCACCTTTGCCGGTGGCGACATGCGCATTGGCATCCGCAACAACAACATGGTAGCTGAAGACTGGTGCTGCTTCGACAACTTCACGCTGAGATGCAAGGGCAATTCCACCGGCATCCAGTCGGTTGAAAACAATGGACCGAAAAAACTATATGACGCCATCTACGACCTGCAAGGCAGGAAAGTGAAAAGTGAAAAAGCAGACTTGAACAACGAAGGAACAACAAGAAGCGAAAAAACAATAACAAACAGCAGAGGAACTCTCGCCAAGGGTCTCTATATCATGAACGGCAAAAAGATCATCGTCAAGTAAGAAGCTCCTGTTGAACCATGACTGCGAACATCAACATCTTTGCGGCAACATGAACTCGTGATTCTATAGATAAACAATGCCTAAACCTACACTTCTTATCTTCTCATCCCAGACTGTTTATCAGCTGAAATCAGCCTTTTAATCACCTGAGAGAATTCCTATTATCAAGTAAAATAAATTATATTA
>CAMNOK010000038.1 GCA_946546825.1 uncultured bacterium | reverse complement strand
TATTCTGTAATAATTACAATCCCATCTGCATTTTCAAGATTCTCATTAAGTATTCTCTTCGGTGTATCTCTGCGTCCTTTTCTTCTTGGGTCGCAAAAGGACAACTTTCGATATTTCTCTTTGTTCCTGCAAAAAGAAAGTCTACCATATCACGAGTTTGTTCCTTGGTGACATATCTGCCACCTAATAAAGCAGCCAAATATTGAGCTGCTCCATTAGTATGTTCTGCCATCTCTGCGCTATGCAGCAATATTTTCTTTTCATCTACCATATATCTTACGTTTTAGGTGTCCTTGTTCCGTATTGCCACTTTTTTACCACAAAGATACGATTATTTTTCTAATGTGATGCAAGATAAACTGAAAGAGTTACTTCCGCAAGCTTTCTTTTCCTGGAAAAATATCTCTTTTTTACTTCAGGCTGCAAATATAACATCTTCTGGCTCCGGCGAACTTCGGCGAAGGTACAAAGCGCAAGCGAATCCTTGCACACGGAAAAAATAAATGCGATTTGTTTTGTTCTTCTCTCGACTTTCCGTAACTCTGCGAATAATCGCGAAGTTACAATGCACTCGGAAATGAGAAGAAAAACAAGTTTTCCTTTTGCATTTCACTCGTTTTTTCGTAACTTTGGCAACAAAAAGGAGAATGTCATGCCATTGAACGAGAACAAGAACTTGAAATTGTATTATTCCATTAAGGAAGTTGCTGCTCAGCTCAACGTGAGCGAGAGCTTGTTGCGCTATTGGGAGAAAGAGTTTCCCCATTTGCGCCCGAAGGTGTCGCCGACCAACAATGTGCGCCAATATACCGTGAAGGATATCGAGCAGCTGAAGGTTATCTACAACTTGGTGAAGGTTCGAGGCTTCAAGTTGGCTGCTGCGCGTAAATACATGAACGGCAACCGTCAGGGAGTGGAGCGGAGCAGTGACATACTGAATACCCTCATCTCCGTTCGTGACGAACTGAAGATTCTCAAGAAGCACATGGATAACCTCTCCTAAAAACATGCGCGCGCATGATGAATATCACGCGCGCGTATATATAGATAAGGTAAGGCCACCATTATTTCACCTGCAGCACCTCTTGCATATCCTCAATCTTTTTCAACTGATCCATGAGCGTTCCCAGTTCGGCACGGTCATGCACTGCAAGGTCGATGGTGCCAGAGAATATTCCTTCTTCTGCGCTCACAGTTATTTTGTGGATATTCATGCCGAACTGGTCGGAGATGACATCCGACAGGTCGCGAAGCATGCCTTTTCGATCAATGCCATGAATTTCCAAGGCAGCATCGAAGAACAGCTGGTTATGCATCTCCCAACGTGCATCGAGAATGCGATTGCCATAGCTTGACTTCAGTTTGTCGGCAATGGGGCATGCTCTCATGTGGATTTCCACATGGTTGTCATCGTTGATAAATCCGAGGATGTCATCACCGGGAATGGGATGACAACAGTCGGGAAACACATACATTCCTATGGTCTCTTCGGTGATAATGCAAGGAATCTTCTTGTTAAAGTTCTTTCCCACCTCCAGTAGTTTCTTCTCTGCCATGATGGTTTTGGGCTTTTCTTCCTTCGGCTTACTCTTGATGAAGGGTACGAACTTCTTCCATCCTCCAGAGCGCTTCTTTCGCTTCTTGCCACGCAGTTCGTCGATATCGTCGTTGGAGAGCACGATGCTGCCATCTCCCAAAGCCTGCAAGAAGTTCTCACGGCGTTGTATTTCATGCGTTTCGCACAGTCGGTCGAGCGTTGACATTGTCAGTTCCATCTCATGAGAACGGAGCCATTCGTTCAGCACCTCTTCACCTTTCTTTTGTTTTTCGCGGTCATAGCGTCGGAGGATAGCCTGCACCTTCTGTTTGGCTTTGGCAGAGGAGACATAATCCACCCACTCAGGAACAACATGCTGCACCTTGCTGGTGAGGATTTCCACCTGGTCGCCGCTCTTGAGTTGGTAGTTCACGCGCTGCAGTTTGTGATTGACCTTAGCGCCCATGCAGTGACTTCCCAAGAAGGTGTGAATCTGGAAAGCGAAGTCGAGCACCGTGCTGCCTGCCGGCATTGTCATGATTTCTCCCTTCGGCGTGAACACGAAGATCTCGTTGGAGAAGAGGTTCATCTTCACCGTGTCGAGGAAGTCCATAGCATCGGGCTGCGGGTCATCAAGAATCTCCTTGATGGTGCGCAGCCAATCGTTGAACTCCGTTTCTTCGTTGGGTTCGTCAGGCTCTTGCGACTTGTATTTCCAGTGCGCAGCGATACCCTGTTCGGCAATATCGTCCATCTTTCGTGAACGTATCTGTACCTCCACCCATTTTCCCTGTTTAGACATGAAAGTGGCATGCAAGGCCCGATAACCGTTAGGTTTAGCTTGGTCCAGCCAGTCGCGCACCCTGTCGGGATGGTATTTATAGAGTTTTCTGATGCCCAAGTAGATGGAATAGCACTCGTCGCCCTCTTTGGCGTTAGCCTCCTTGACGGTAGCAGCTTCATCAGCTGTCTTCGGTTCAAAGATGATTCTGACGGCCAAGATGTCAAATATCTCATCGAAGCTAACATGCTTCTTCTGCATCTTGCACCAGATAGAATAAGGACTCTTGACTCGGGCTTTTATTTCATAGTTGTATCCCTTTCTGTCAAGCATTTTCTTAATGGGGGCAGTAAACTCGGTAAAGAGCTGGTCGCGTTCCTCCTTGGTAAGTTTCAGCTGTTGGACGATGTCTTCGTAGAGTTCGGGATGTTCATAGCGGAAGCTAAGATTCTCCAGCTCACTCTTTATTTTATAGAGGCCAAGACGGTTGGCAAGGGGAGCGTAAATAAACTGAGTTTCTCCGGCAATCTTATATTTTTTGTTGGCAGGCTGCGAGTCAAGTGTTCGCATGTTGTGCAGACGGTCGCAAATCTTGATGAGGATAACACGGATGTCCTCATTCATCGTGAGTAGCAGTTTCTTAAAGTTCTCCGTCTGTGCCGATGCTTTGTCGCCGAAGAGCCCGCCACTGATTTTAGTCAGTCCTTCCACGATTTGTGCGATCTTCGGTCCAAAGAGATTTGCTATATCCTCTACATTATACTCTGTATCTTCCACGACATCGTGAAGAAGTGCCGCACAGATACTGGTGGAGCCGAGGCCCATCTCTTCGGAGGCAATCTGTGCCACGGCAATGGGATGCATGATATAAGGTTCTCCCGAGAGTCGTCGTACTCCCTTGTGAGCCTGGCGTGCAAAATTGAACGCCGCCGTGATGATATCCACTTTGCGTCGATGGGGAGAAGCGAGATAGCTGTCCAGCAATCGCTGGAAAGCATCGTTAATCAACTTGTCGTCAGTGGCCTCACGGGTCATTACATCTTTTTTTTCAAGGTCTTCCATAGGGGTGAGTGCTTAATATCTTAATGCTAATGCTTTTCTATTTTCTCTTTTAAGTCCGCGAGCGAAGCGAGTCTGTTTCCTTTTTTGCTTCCTCTTACCTACTTGTCGATTGTCGAATGACAGAGATTACTTCACTCTAAGTTTCTTTCCCGCACGGATATTATTGCCGCGGATTCCGTTGAGTCGGCGCAGCCTATCGACTGTAGTATGGTTGCGGCGGGCAATCTCAGAGAGAGTTTGTCCCTTGCGTATAGTAATACTCTTGGAGCGGCTTGAACGTCGGCGTGTCGCTCTGCTGCGGATCCGTGAACTCTTGCGAGAAGAGTACATGGGAACATCATCATTGACGGCTACCTCCAAGCGTTTGGTGAGCAGTTCGGGGTTATAGTTATACACCGAGTCCTCTTGGTCAATAAAAGCCGTGATATATTGTGGCGGCATTCGAAGAACTGACGGTTTGTTATTACCGTTGACAATGTTACGACGATACTGTGGGTTGAGTTCTTGCAGTTGTTCGAGTGGAATTCCCGTGACGGCAACAATCTGTTCGAAGTGAATGTCTCGGTTGACAACCACGGTGTCGGTTTTCACCGGCAGGCGGCTCAGCATCGGACAAATGTTGTGTTCACAATAGTAATTCATGATATAGTTGGCTGCAATGAAGGCTGGCACATAGCCCCGCGTTTCGCTGGGCAGGTAGGGATAGATATGCCAATAGTCTTTAACGCCCCCTGCGCGATGCACCGCCTTGTTGATGTTCTCAGGTCCGCAGTTATAAGCCGCGATAACCAGATTCCAATCGTTGAAGATACGGTAGAGGTCGCGCAGATAACGAGCTGCGGCATACGAAGACCTGATAGGGTCACGTCGCTCGTCAACGAGGGAGTTTACCTCCAGTCCATACTGTTTTCCAGTGGCCAGCATGAATTGCCAGAGACCGGTAGCACCGACCCTTGAGACAGCCTTCGGATTGAGAGCCGACTCTATGACGGGTAGGTATTTCAGTTCCAACGGCAGTCCGTAGGTCTCCAGGGCCTGTTCGAAGATGGGCATATAGAAGTTTTGTGCACCAAGCACCAGACTCACCGTACGGCGCAGTTTTCCGCTATAGCGGTCAATGAATTTCTGCACGACATCGTTATAAGGCATCTCCATGATTGTGGGCAGCATCTTCAGCCGTTGCATATACACTTCCTTCTCATAGACTGGATTGATGTTGGGCAGATTGCAATTGCTATCCACCTGCAGATAGACTTGTGAGCTATATAGCTGGAGCAGACTGTCCAAATCCTCATCCAGTGCTTCGGGCACTTCAATTTCCTCTTCTTCGCCTTCTTCGTTGGTTACGATGACAACGTCTTCGTCGTCTTGATAGTCACTTTCATCTTCTTCGACCTGAGCCATCATTCCATGCGGAAGACAGAACAAAACGGTCAGCAATATGTATTTCAGTTTCTTCATTCTTCAATTCTTAAAATTTCAGACTACAGTTCAGTCCCACAGCCGATGAGCGCACCGGGTTGCGGTCGGTCTGGCTGTTCATGACCGTTGGTGCCACAGACATGCTCAGGTCATCAGAGATGTCGAAGTCCGACAGCGACGCATCCACATAGGCATCGATGACAGACAGCACATAAATACCAATCATCACAAAGCCACTCAGGTCTCGCCAACGGCGGTAGCGGTCCTTTCTGCTTTTGAATATTTCCTTATAGCGTTCGGTGTTGGCATCGGTGATTTTGGCTCCCAGATGCAGGAACTGATCATAGCTATGGGTATTGGGGTCATCGTCCATGATGTCGAGATAGGCCTGTGCATAGTCTTTATACATCTGGTCGTTCCAGCGAAACGCGTAGATGCATCCCATGAATCCGCCATAGACGATAGGAAGTTTCCAGTATTTCCTGTTATAGATTTGCCCGGCACCAGGGATGACCATACCGAGCCACATGGCGCGCTTGGGGTCGGGTTTCCATGTATTCCAGTCGCGTCGAGGTTTTACCTTCACCATGCTGTCGGCCAGAATGACGTCTTCCGCCCTGACGGGAGAGTCCGGCATGTCGGAGGATGCCTCCAAGGAGTCGGATGCTGTTTCCAGTATCTCCAGAGAGTCAGATTTCTCTTGCTGGGCAAAAGTCACGACGGCTACCAGCCACAGGCAGGCCACCGCCAGTGTTCTCCGGACCATCTTTCCGCCGTTTCGTCCTATGCCACGCGTTAGCATCTTCACTCTGTTTATTTTTCTTTCAGTTTGTCAAACATGTTCATGATACGCTCCAGTTCCTCTTCATTGCTGAAGGGAATACTTATTTTACCCTTTCCTTTGGGCGAACAAGTCATCTGCACTTTAGTGTTGAAGAAGGTAGAGAGGCGTTTTTTCAAGAAGATGAACTCTTCGGGCAGTGTCGCCTTGGCCACAATCTTACGCTTGCCGGTATCCACATCCTCACCATTCTTCAGCTGCTGGGCCAGTTCTTCCACCTTACGCACGGTGTAGCCGTTTTTCTGGATTTCCTTGAAGAGTTTGATTTGCAGCGACGGACTGTCCACAGCCAGCAGGGCGCGGGCATGCCCCATGTCTATCTCTTTCTTCTGAAGAGCCATCTGCACTTGAGCCGGCAGGCGCAACAGACGCAGGTAGTTGGTAATAGCCGTACGGCTCTTGCCCACCCGTTCTGAGACCTTCTCTTGTGTCATGCCGGTTTCTTCCAGCAGATGCTGGTAGGCCAAAGCTATTTCTATGGCATTGAGATCTTCACGTTGGATGTTCTCCACCAGCGCCATCTCCATGACACTCTCATCGTTGATGGTTCGGATATAGGCAGGAATGCTCTCCAATCCTGCTATTTGTGATGCTCTCCAGCGACGCTCACCGGCAATAATTTGGTAGCGGCCGTTTTCCATCTGTCGAAGTGTTATGGGCTGTATGATACCTATCTGACTGATGCTGGCGGCCAGTTCCTGAAGAGCCTGGGGCGCAAAGTCGCGACGTGGCTGGTTGGGGTTGGCCTCAATCTGGCCGATAGGCACCTCGTTGATTGTTGATGACCCCTGGGTCTTAACGCCTGTTGTGTCGATGAGGGCATCCAGTCCTTTACCGCCCTCTATCTGATCGAGCCCTCTTCCGAGGACGCTTTTGCTATATTTTTTGTGTACTGCCATTTCTTACATAGCTTTTAGGGAAATTAAGAAAAAACCTTTTCCTTCTTATTTTTCTCTTCCGATAATCTCTTTGGCCAGGGCCAAATGGTTTTTGGCACCCGAAGAATCTGCGTCATAAAGGATGACGGGAAGGCCGTGTGAAGGGCTCTCTGAGAGTTTTACGTTACGCTGAATGACGGTTTTGAAGACCAGCTCCTGAAAGTGGCGTTTCACTTCATCATAGATTTGGTTCGCCAGTCTGAGACGCGAGTCATACATTGTCAGCAGGAAGCCCTCTATCTCCAGTTTCGTGTTAAGTTTCGACTTGATTATCTTGATGGTGTTCAAGAGTTTGGAGATGCCCTCCAGTGCAAAATATTCACACTGCACGGGGATGATAACCGAGTCGGCCGCCGTCAGTGCGTTCACCGTAATCAGTCCCAACGAGGGTGAGCAGTCTATCAGTATATAGTCGTACTCCGCCCTTATGGGAGCAAGCATCTTACTTATGACACGCTCACGGTTTTCCAGATTCAGCATCTCTATTTCTGCGCCGACGAGGTCTATGTGGCTCGGTATGATGTCGAGGCCGTCGATGTCGGTGGTATAGATGGCATCGCGCACGTCAGCTTTATCGATGATGCACTCATAGAGAGAGCAATCGACCTCATTGATGTCAACGCCCAGACCACTGGAGGCATTGGCCTGCGGGTCGGCATCGACCACCAGCACCGTCTTCTCCAGAGTAGCAAGCGATGCCGCCAGATTTATGGTTGTCGTGGTCTTCCCCACACCGCCCTTCTGATTTGCTAATGCTATTATTTTTCCCATTGTTCTTTCCTTTCTCAATAACTATAGAGTGTGCAAAGTTACGAATTTTCTATCAAATAACGACTGCTACAATCATAAATTTAGTTTTTTTGCACGATGGGTGGCAGATGTGGGGTTGTCGGTACACGTTAAAAACACTTAATATCTTGTCTGCTTGAGGGCGGAATTGTATCTTTGCAAATGATTATCAACTTTAAAAAACAATCATGCAGACAAACGATAAACAGCCATTGATTCTGATATCCAACGACGATGGCTACCACGCTAATGGGCTACGCTTCCTTGTTGACTTCCTTCGCCCGTTAGGACACATACTGGTCTGTGCGCCCGATGGCGGACGCTCGGGCTACTCCCGTGCCTTCTCTGCGGTCGATCCGCTCATCCTGAAACGTCGCCACAACCTCGACGACATGGGTGATGACGTGGAGGTCTGGTCGTGCTCGGGAACACCGGTAGATTGTGTAAAGATAGCCTTCGACCAGCTTTGTGGCGGTCGGGTGCCCGACCTGGTTGTCGCCGGCATCAACCATGGCGACAACTCCACGGTGAACAACCACTACAGCGGCACGATGGGGGTGGCCATGGAAGGCTGCATGAAGTATATTCCCTCCATTGCCTTCTCCACTTGCTACTACGACGTGAAGGCCAATCTGGAGCCTCTCCGTCCCTATGTGACAGCCATCGTCCGGCGTGTGCTCAGCGAGGGGCTGCCCAAAGGTATCTGCCTAAACGTAAACTTCCCCGCCCGGCAGCAGTTTGAGGGTTGGCGCTTATGCCGTATGGCCTTCGGCCGATGGGTGAACGAGATTGTCAAAGAACGGCATCCGCGCGGATATGACTACTACTGGGTGGTGGGCGAGTACCAGAACGATGAGCCGGAGGCTGAAGACACCGACCAGTGGGCTCTCGGTCACGGCTTTGTATCCATCACCCCCACACGACTGGATGTCACAGCCTACGAATATATGGACAAATTCAAGATTGAGCTATGAAATACTACCTGATTGTTGGCGAAGCCTCTGGAGACCTCCATGCCTCCCACCTCATGCGCTCCATACAGGAACAAGATCCGCAGGCCGAGTTCCGTTTCTTTGGTGGTGACCTGATGACAGCCGTGGGAGGCACCCGCGTCAGGCACTATAAAGAGTTGGCCTACATGGGTTTCATGCCTGTATTGCTCCACCTGCGCACCATTTTTCGGAACATGGCTATGTGCAAGCGCGACATCGATCAATGGAAGCCCGATGTGCTTATCCTGGTCGATTATGCCGACTTCAACCTGAACATTGCCAAACATGTGGCCAAGGGCAACCGCAAGGTCAGAAAGAGCCATCAAGGACACGAGGTAAAAATCTACTACTATATATCACCGAAGATCTGGGCTTGGAAGGAATGGCGCATCCGCAGTATCAAACGCGACATCGACAAGATGTTCTGCATCCTGCCCTTCGAAGTTGAATTCTATGAGGGCAAGCACCACTACCCCGTACACTATGTGGGCAATCCCACGGCGTCGGAGGTGCGCCAATACAAGGAACATGCAGCCGAAGGCAATGCCGAATTTCTGCGAAAATACCAGCTGAAGAAGCCCCTCATCGCCATTCTCTGCGGCAGTCGGCGGCAGGAAATCAAGGACAACCTGCCAGGCATGCTTGAAGCCACCGCCGGACTAAACGCCCAGTACCAGCTGGTCATAGCCGGAGCTCCCGCCATCGAGCGTGAATACTATGAGAAATTTACCACCCGCTACGCCGTAACCATCCTGCCACCGGGCAACACCTACCAGCTGCTCTACAACGCTACGGCAGCCCTGGTCACCAGTGGAACCGCCACCTTGGAAACAGGCATGTTCAATGTTCCACAGGTGGTCTGCTATGAAACCCCCATCCAGCTCATCGTACGTTTTGTCTTCGACCACATCATGACAGCGGGCTACATATCCCTGGTCAATCTCATTGCCGGACGCGAGGTGGTGCCAGAACTGCTGGCCGACCGCTTCTCCGCAGAAAACATCCGCCGCGAACTCATGCGCATACTGCCAGGCGGCGAGGGACGCCAGGCACAGCTCGACGGCTACGCCCTGGTACACCGCCGGCTGGGCAACGCCGTAGCCCCCGACAACGCGGCTAAAATCATGACCGGAAATAAAGAAAATTAATGCATAATGCATCATGAGGGGGCGATGCGCAGCACGCAGGAAGTAAAATAGGAAAAATGAGGAAGTAAAAGGCCTTAAGCAAAAACCATGAACAGAGAGCAGAGCCAGAGACCATGTCCAGACTTCAGACCAGATGAAAGCCAGCGACAGGTTATCCGCGTTCAAGGCGGCCACCATCTGGTGCTCGCCCCGCCAGGATGCGGCAAGACGCAGATACTGACCGAGCGCATACGTTATGCCCACGAGCAAGAAGGCATACCCTACGAGCAGATGCTCTGTCTGACATTCACCAACCGTGCCGCACGAGGCATGCGCGAGCGCATCGCTTCCAACATTCAGACGCCAGATGTGCAGAAGGTCTTTGTGGGAAACATCCACCGCTTCTGTGCCCATTTCCTATATGAAAACAATATCATTCCGGTCGAAACTTCCATTATCGACGAAGAAGATGCCGTGAGCATACTTGCCCGCTACCTCGACGAAGACGAGACACAGGTGATGGAGAACGCCACGCGCCGCAGAGCCTACAACGAGCTCATCTTTTTCTCCCACTTCATGCGACAGCTGCTCATGCAACATCCCAAGGAACTCCGCATGCATCCGGAGTGTATGAACAGTGATGACACGAAAGCCCTGCAAGTTCTCTGCCACATGCACCGCAAGCAGCTGTCTCCCGAAGCCATTGATGATATCTACCGTCACACCGACTTCTACCTCGACGCCATGGCTACAGCCTCGTGTGACATGGGACAGCAGGCTATCATCGACAGACTGCTTCGAAAGATGACGGTGGCCCGTCAGTATGAACAATACAAGGAAGAAAACCGGCTGGTCGATTTTGAAGACCTGCTCATCATGACCTACGACGCAAAACCCGAACGCACCTACTGCTGGATACAGGTCGATGAAGTGCAGGACCTCAACCCGCTGCAACTGGCCATCATCGACCTCATCACCACGCAACCGAAGTCGCCAGCAGCCCCCGCCATCAGTACGGTGGTATATTTAGGCGATGAGCAACAGGCCATCTTCTCCTTCATGGGAGCCAAGCTCTCCACCCTCGACCAGCTGCGCAACCGCTGCGCCGACCACCTTCATACGCTGTCAACCAACCACCGTTCGCCAGCCTACCTGCTCAACGTCTTCAACGAATATGCCCGTGCTGTGCTCAACATCCCGGCAGCCTACCTGCCCAAGCCTGCCAACCCCGACCTTGTCGTTCCTCACCTGCCGCTCCGCATCCTGCGTAGCAACGTGCTCGACACCGAATACTTCGATGTGGCCCGCACGGTTCAACTGCTCACACAGGCTTCCGAGACGGAGACCACAGCCGTCATCGTCAACTCTAACAGCGATGCCGACAACGTCAGCAACGAACTGACGAAGCTACAGCTCAACCACTTCAAGGTCTCTGGCGAAGACCTTTTCGGCACCAGTGACATCAAACTGGCCCTGGCCCACCTCAACATCCTGAACAACGAACACCAGTTCATGGCTTGGGCGCGCCTCATCAAGGGGCTGCATGTCTGCGAACAGAATACCTATGCGCGCAACTTCGTGCGCGTGCTCGCCAACCATGCCATGCTGCCTTCCGACTTCCTGCGCTATGATGACAGCACCTTTGTGCAGGAGTTTGCTCATGCCTACGACAAGGGCGACCTGATAGTCTTCGACACAGAAACTACCGGCCTCAGCACTACGGAAGATGACATCATTCAGATAGCTGCCGTCCGTATGCGTAATGGCCATGTGGTGGAAGGTTCTTCCTTCAATGTCCACATAGAGACTGACCGCGATATTCCGCTGATGCTCGGCGACATTCCCAACCCCATCATCGAAGAACGACGCCATCAGAGGCTCCTTCCACCGGACGTCGCTCTCAGTCTGTTTCTCGACTATGTGGGCGACACGCCACTGGTGGCCCACAACGCATCGTTTGACTATACCATTCTTCACTATAACCTGCAACGCCATCTGCCTGCGGCCAACCTGCACAGCCGCTGCCCGCTCTGCTTCGACTCCCTGAAGTTGGCACGACTGCTGGAGCCCGATCTGAAGGAATACAAACTGAAATATCTCCTGGCAGTGCTCCACTTGGAAGGCGAAAACAGCCACTTGGCCGATGCCGACGTACTGGCGACCTGCTCACTGCTCATCCACTGCCGCCACAAGGCACAAGCCGTCATTCCCCTTCAACGGGAACTGATGGCTCAACAACGCGTCAAACAGCGCGTGGCAACGCTACGCCGCCAATACCGAGAGACCTATTTGGAGGCACTGAAAAAGTTATATATCACCGACACTTCGACCGAAAAGCCTGCACTGGTAAGAGAACTGGAACGCTTCTTCACACTGCTACAGGAGAGCGGCGAAGCTGTCCATGCCGACAAGCTGCACTACATCACGTCCTATCTCTCCCACGACATCGTGGATACAGGGCAGGCCCACACCCTTGCCGAACAGCTCAGTCGTCACATTATGGAAATCAACACCATGAAAGAGGCCGACCTCTGCAACAGCCGGACACTCGCCGACCGCATCTTTGTATCCACCGTTCACAAGGCCAAGGGACTGGAGTTTGACAACGTCATCGTCTTCGATGCCGTGGAAGACCGCTATCCAAGTTACTTCAACCGCAACAACCCTGTAGGCATAGCCGAAGATGCACGCAAGTTCTATGTCGCCATGACACGCGCCCGCAAACGACTGTTCATCGCCCAGAGCCTCACTCGAATGGACTACCGAGGCATACCCCGACCGCGACAGCTCACCAGGTTCATGAACCCCATTCAAAAATATTTTTCCTAAAAACAAACTTTTTAACCATTTTAAAAATGAAAAAGAAATTATTATTCCTCATCATGATGGCATTGCCCACATGGCTGATGGCACAAGAAACAAAGATTCCAACATGGAAAATGTTTGCCATCGTGACAACCGATGGCGTAAACCTGCGCAAGGAACCTAATGCACAGAGTCCGAAACTCATGAGCTACTGGAGCGGCCTCGATAGCGAAGATGCAAAGATACAGTGGCAGACACCCCAAACACCCAAGTCATTCGAAGCCTTCCACCTGGAGAAAGACCAATGCTACCCCATCATTGAAACCAAGGGCGAATGGGTGAAGCTCTGGATAGCCGACGTAGGAGAATTCTTCCCTGTCTATCGCGATGTATGGATCATGAAAAAGTTCGTGACGGAAGCACCGTGTCAGCCCCTCATCGATAAGGTGCTCGGCAATACGTTTTCCAACGAAGGCATGGGTTTCTACCACCGCTATAAGGGCGGCACCGTTCTCCATCCCAGCTATGGATTCATGGACGAGGTGGGCATCGAGTGCGGCTTCATGGCTGGCGAATACTGCGCCGTATTCCCCGACCTGATGAGCATTGGACTGGAATATGACGAAAGTCTTGCCACCTACCGCCTGGACGACAACATGCTGACCTACGGAAAGAAGTATGCCCGTTTCGTGGGCAACGATGGTGACATGCCTCTCTTCGACCCAGCCAAGATCTCAGAGGAGACAGCCCTCCAGCTCTTCAAGAACACACAGAAGGAGAAAAACTACACTGTCATGTATAACATATACGGAAAACTCGTCACCTACCACATGTCGGCCACCAACTATCCGCACGAACTGATGACACCAACAGCTCCGGTCAGCAGTCAGACGACCTCTGCTGTCACCACCCAGAGCAGCAGCGATGTATATGAAGATGTAGTAGAACAGGCCCCGACATTCAACGGAGACCTGAAAGCCTTTCTCGCACAGAACGTCAAGTACCCGAAGAAAGCAATGGAAAATGGCGTACAAGGACGTGTCTTGGTTTCATTCATTGTAGAAACCAACGGTTCCATCAGCAATGTGAAAGTTGTCAGAAGCGTTGACCCTGAGCTCGACGCCGAAGCCCTGCGCGTAGTCAAGAAAATGCCCAAGTGGATACCTGGCATGCAAAAAGGCAAAGCGGTGCGCGTCAGATTCACCTTGCCTATCACGTTCAGACTGGCATCGACAACAGGGGGCAAGACCAACTAACACAGAACAAAGAGGTTGTCACCCCTTTTCCAACGATATGATTTTTTAGGAATTTATATCGCTTTATATAAGAAAACATACTATACCCCGACTCGGGATAAGAAGTGGGGTGTAGTATGTTTTTGTCATTTTCTTTCTTACATTTTGTTTATTTTATAGAAAATTTGTACATTTGCACAAAATAACGTGTAACTGAACGCAAAGAAAAGACGTGTAAAGGCTCGGCAGGAAAAGACGTGCGGTTCCACTTTAACATACAGCGTGTAATAAAACATAAGTCGAAATGGCAACAATAGTAGAAAAAATAGCAGAGTCCCTAGAACAACTGAAACAACTCCAAGATACGGAAAACTTTGTTGTTCTTCACGGAACAGAACAACTGAGCAGGGTACACTTGACCCGTCTATTGCGTGAAGGGTGGTTAAAAGAAGTTGTAAAAGGATGGTATATAGCCTCACGTCCAGGCATGGAGGGTGACACCACAGACTGGTACACCTCCTTCTGGGCGTTCATATCCAAGTATTGTGCTTCACGTTTTGGCAAAAACTGGAGCCTGACTGCAGAACAGTCACTTGACCTTCATTCAGGCAACACAACGGTTCCTATACAGATCATCATACGTAATCCGGACGGGAACAACAACGTCACATCATTACTATATGGCACAAGTTTGTTCAACCTAAAAGCAAAATTGCCATCCTCCATATACACCCATTCTGAATTTGGTGTACAAATGTACACTTTAGCAGAAGCACTGGTTTTTGTGTCACCTACCTATTTCCGTCAGAACCCAATTTCTGCAAGAACCTGTCTTCAAATGGTGAAAGACGAATCAGAAATATGCGGAATTCTTGCTGACGAAGGAGCAAGCACCCGTGCTGGACGTCTTGTCGGGGCTTTTCGTAATATAGGCAGAGATAAAATAGCAAATAACATCCTTGGGCTTATGAAACGTCTGGGATACGACGTGCGTGAAGAAGACCCTTTTGAGGATAAGGTGGAGAGCATTTCTCCCTTCCCCATTTCACCATACGTTGCACGGATATCGCTCATGTGGAGCAAAATGCGACAAACGATTATCAGCAATTTTCCATCCCCATCTTCAGAGCCTACCAATATTAACCAATTACTTAAGCAACTGGATGACAAATATACAGAGGATGCCTATCATTCTTTGTCAATCGAAGGTTATAGAGTGTCTGATGAACTGATAGAGAAAGTAAAAAGTGGCAAATGGAATCCTAAAGAAGAAGACAAAGAGGCTCATAATGCACTGGTAGCCAGAGGTTATTATCAGGCATTCCAAGCTGTAAAAAGCACCATTGCAAAGATTGTAGAAGGAACAGTTGCAGGAACAGCAGTTGACAATGACCACGGAAACTGGTATTTTGAAATGTGGCAACCAATGGTAGCCGCAGGTCTTTTTAAACCGTCAGCCATTGTTGGCTATCGCAACCGTCCTGTGTATATCCGAGGTTCACGACATACACCTATGAATTATGAAGCTGTTCGTGATGCTATGCCTGAGTACTTCCGTTTGCTACGAGAAGAAAAGCATCCAGCCGTCAGGGCCATCCTTGGGCATTTCCTGTTTAGTTTTATACACCCCTATAATGATGGGAATGGCAGAATGAGTCGCTTCATCATGAACACGATGCTTTCCACTGGGGGCTATTCATGGACGATTATTCCAGTAGAAAGACGAGACTATTATATGCAAGCATTGGAGAAGGCCAGCATTGAGGGCGATATTACGGATTTCACAAAACTAATAGCAGATTTGCTTGCTTAATCAAGTGCATTTGTGCTATCTTAGGAAAGAGTTCCAATCATAGATTGTTAGAGAATACATAAAAATCGTAAAATGAGTCATAATATAACGTGAGTTCGACGTAAGAAAAGTGTTAAAATAGTTGTGGGAATGGAATATTTTTAGTAACTTTATAGGTGATAATCAAACAGTTACGAACAAATATCCATTCCCATGACAACTGCAAATTTAATAGAAATTTTCTGTATTCTCGACGAATTCTGCAAATATTTTGCTCCAAAGTTGAAAAAACACACTCTAGAGGTCCCAGGCAAGCGCCATCGCAACCGTCCGAGCCGCATGTCCGACAGCGAGATAATGACCATACTGTTGTTGTTCCATACGCACCATTTCCGTGACCTGAAATCATTCTACCTTGGCTACGTTTGCCAGCACATGAGGAAGGAGTTCCCGCATACCGTCTCATACAACCGCTTCGTGGAGCGTCAGGCTCAGGTTGGACTGCATCTGTTGCTCTTCCTCCAGACATGCGCTCTTGGCAAGTGCACGGGCATATCCATCATCGACTCCACTCCTCTGGTATCATGCCACATCAAGCGGGAGAAGCAGCACAAGACCATGAAGGGATGGGCTGCCAAGGGGAAGTGTACCATGGGCTGGTTCTATGGATTCAAGCTGCATCTGGTCATCAACGACAAGGGGGAGATTATCCAGTGGCAGCTTACTCCGGGGAATGTAGACGACCGGGCACCGCTGAAGGACAAACGCTTCACGGAGAAACTCTTCGGGAAACTCTTTGCCGACAGGGGATACGTCAGCCAGGACCTCTTTGAGATGCTCTTTGTGGATGACCTGCACCTCGTCACCAAGATCAAGAAGAACATGAAAAACTCGCTCATGCTTCTGAAGGACAAACTCATGCTTAGGAAAAGATCAGTCATTGAAACGGTCAATGATGAGCTCAAGAACGTCTGCCAGATTGAGCACACCAGACATCGTTCGGTTGACAACTTCGTGACGAATCTCATCGCCGGGCTCATTGCCTACAACCTCTTGCCAAAGAAGACACAGATGAACATCGAAATCATTGACAAAAGCAGACTCATTACGCTGAACTCTTAAATCGAACTCACGTTCTCTTAACAATATTCTGCGCATATTCTTTATCCGCAATTTCCTCCAATTCTTGAACTGCATCTTCTGCCATATCGCGAATAGGCGAGAGGAATAACCCTGATGCAAATATTCTAAAATTTACATTCTCTTCATTCTCTAACAAATCCAATGCTTGAGAAAGATTGAATGTCATATTCTTGAAATAACGACGTTTCTCTTTTTGTTTTATCTCCTTTATCTAATTCCTAAGAATTTGCTCTGTAGTGCGATTTGCCCTAGCCAATTCTTCGTTCAATTGACTCAGTTGTTCATTCTGAGCATAAAGTGCAATTAAACTTTGCCTGTTTAACTCACTTACTTTTGTCAGTGTGTAAGACTGATATAAATTTAGAAGAGTATCCGTTTTCATGATTGAATATGATTAAATTGACATGTCAAACACTCGTAAGGTGTAAAGAGAATTTGTAACACTTTTTTCTTCCTGAAGTTCAACACCATTATGCAACGCATATTGCAATACAGCAGAATCCATCGGGATAGTTTTCTTTTCGCCTTTAATTTCTCTTGTGCCATTTTGACTTGTTGAGAAGTAGTATCTATTTTTGTCACTTAGATATTCCCTTCGCTTCTTCATCTTCCCTTGATTACCCATGGGAGTATGGATGGGATTCAATATTATATCAGTATCATTCAGCAAATTATCAAATCGTTCTTTTAAGTTCTTACTTTGAGCAAATCGAAATACAGGTCGATTATCTTCTTTCTGAATGTTTTTAATGATGTTCAGTTCACCACATTGCAAAATAAGTAATTTCTTGTCGTTTAAAAGCACTCGTCTCCTTGTCTCTAATTCATAAACAAATCGCTTACACAAGGATACGTTGTTTTCTATTTCGTCAGACGTGGCGAATAACTGATTAGTAAAAAGGTTCTGAACATGTCCTCGGTTTATTGTGTACAAACAATTATTCAAATTTACAAATTGACTCTCTACTACAGATTTTACTTCAAAAACAATAAATGATTTTTTGTTATTTATTAGTCTCTCCATAGAATCACAATTGTAATCACTAACTGTATGTCCACAAAACAATATCAAATCAGCTTCGGAACTATTAATAATATTTACAACATGTTTAAGTCTTCTTTTACCATACAAGTCGTAGCGCAGGGATACTAGTTCTATTCTCATTATAAAAAGAAATAATTGTTTATTTTGATGCCACCAACAACTCCTTTACTTCAACATCTAAATGCTTAGCAATAACATAAAACTGTTCCACCGATGGCTGAACTTAATTGGTCATCCATCTTGAAACAGTTCCAAGATTACAGCCCATCTGCTCCGAGAGCCATCGGCTGGTCTTTCCTTTTTCTACGAGGACAACCTTCAAACG
>CAMNOK010000037.1 GCA_946546825.1 uncultured bacterium | reverse complement strand
GTATTTATCATTGGCGGTGTAGGCAATACAAATATACTTTGTACCGGCAGGGCAGGTAGTTTTGTACTCTGTCCATGTGGTACTCTTTGTCTTTACCTCGTCTTCCCATGTGAAGGAAGATGTTTCGGTATCTGTCGTAGAGTAGCCGAACTTGAAAGACTCATCGTATGATGAACTGTATGCCTTATACCAGAAACTGACGCTCAATGGATAAGCTGATGTAGCCAGTTCGGGCGAGATAAGGTACTGTGGTGGATTGGTGTTGTAATAAAAACGATAGGCTTTGGTGCCTTCATGCACGCCGCTTGAGCCTACATTGTAGTTTTCGCTGCTGTTGTGACAGCTTTTTTCCGTCCAGCCGCTTGTTGAGCAGGAAGACTCCTCAAAGCCGTAGCTGTAGGGCAGTGCTTTCTGCGCCCATGCCGGGCTGATGCCCATCAGAAGGGTGAGCATCGTAAGGAGTAGCCATCTACTCCTGTCGAAGTTTAATAAATACCTCATAGTTTTGTTTTATTTAGTTTAATCTCATTATATTTTCCAGTTGTCTGGCCTTTTGTTTTACTCAGTTATCTGACAAGGACCTTTTTCCCATGAACGATGTAGAGACCCCGCGGGAGAGCTCCTCCGTTTTTCATGGTTCGTTGTCCTATATCCATTCTTCTTCCTTGCAGGTCGTAGATGCCCTTTTTCTTGGTCATTGTTTGGGAATCTTCGTTTCGCATGGAGGCGATGCCATTGGTGATTTCCTCCTTGCTGATGACCACACTGCTGAAGTAACCCCAGTAGGAGATGGCTGTCTGTGAGGAGTTGATGAGAATGGGGTCGTTGCAGGTGAAGGTCTGCTTTTCCTCATCATACAGGAAGGTGATGTCGGTCAGCTCAGAACCGTTGGAACCGCAGAAATAAGCATTCTCGCTGCCCAGCATTCCGATGTACTGTCCGTTGGAGAAGACATAGCTATTGCCATCATTTCTGGTGCCACGCAACATAGAATTGCCGTTGACGGGATTGGGGAAGTTGAAGGCGATGTTGTTTCCGTTGAAGGTGATGTCCATCTGCTCCACATCGTTTTCTGATTCCAACTCGTTGTTGTCGCCATAATAATGAAAGGTGTAGGCAACATACCAGGTTTCGGTGACGCTCTGTGTGGGAGCAAGCTTGAAACCTACGAAGTTATCGAGGTCATAGCTGTCGCTCAAGAAGCGGAACTGATAGGTCCCTGCTTCCAGACCATCGATGGTATAGGTCTGCCATTCCTCGCTGATGTCATTGTAGCTGATGGTCTTGCATGCTGTCCAGTCGCCACCGTTGAGTGACTTCTCAATCTTGATGGCTGGATAGATACCATTCTCTCGTCCTTGGAAGGAGAGCTGGTCGGAAGTGCCGCTCACCACGAGGGCGGGGGTGATCAGGTAGTTGTTGGCATAGTGTACATACTGACCATGCGCCACTCCGTCGGTAAACGTCCAGTTGTCACCGGCTTCCCAGCCCTCAGGCAACTTGTTGTCAAAGAAGTCTTCCGACCAGGCATTGGGATTCAGGACGTATGCTGATACAGTGATGTTTGTATCGTCACCTACGTTGGGTGTCACAGTGATGGTGGCCGAATGGCCTCCGTAGGCTTCAGCGTTATATTGATAGGTAATGGTGAAGACCTCGCTGGAATTAGCTGAAACTGTTAATTCTGTCGGTGAAACCGTGAATTCTGCGTTGTCAGAGCTGATGGTGGCCACCAGTTCGGCGTTACCTGTATTGCTGATGGTAATCTCCTGTGTGGCGTTGGCTGTAACCTTGCCGAAGCTGACCTGGGTGGTCGAGATGTTCATCACAGGTACGGGGGCTGGTTCAGGTTCGGGTTCCGGTGTCTCGCCGCCTGTGCCCTCTTCGGCAGGTGTGTAGGTGAAGTCATCAAAATAGGCGCGTGAGATAAGCAGGGCCACGCGGGTTGCTGTCTGCGTGGTGAAGGATACCTGTTCCCAGGTGGGCGTACCCGAAGTGGTCTTATCTAATGTGCGAGTTCCCAGCTGAGTTCCCAGTGTCAAATTGCCGTCTTTGTAGGTACACGCATAGGCTGTAATGACAGCCTGGTAGGACTTGGTGTAGTTGCGAATGAAAAAGCTGAAATCTCCCACCAAAGATGGTGTGATGAGATAGGAAGCAGTGTTGCTGACATCTACGCAAACCGATGGCGCCTTTGTCTTGTAGGTGTCTCTGTCCGAGGTGAAGGCTCTGTTGGCATCTACATAGTCCCAACCTGTCGGTGTCGTTACGTCCCATGCCGTCCAGTTAGAGTTCCAGCCGGCTTTGAAGTCATCAAAACCCTCAGTGACGGGGTCTGCTGCAAAAACAGTCATGCTACCCCCGAGGAAGAGGGTAGCAATGAGTGTTAGTATGTATAAAAATCTTTGTTTTGACTGATGGCGTGTCATGTCGCATTATATTATATAATAAGGAGTGGAGCCATGTCGGTCATTATAGTCTGACCTTCACGGTCTTACTTCCCACCTTTATGATATACAAGGCATTGCTCTGCAAGGCAATGTCGGCACTCTGTCCTTTCATCTTCTCGCTGCGCACCAGTTTTCCGTCTGCAGTATAGATGCCGACCTGGTCGCCTGCGTTGGCATTGGCAATGTGGATGCCGTTGTTGGTACCCAGAATCTTCACTTGGTCAACAGCGTTGAGCATCTGAGTGTCGGAAACGGTGGAAGGCTCAAAGACAACGATGAGCTTGGAGTGAGCTGCACTGACGGCAGGTGTTGTCACCATGTGATTTTCTACGTCGAGCTCTGTTCCGTTGAAACTTACGCTATGGAGCTCCCATCCTTCGGCTGCTTCAATGAAGTAAGAGTATTTCTTGCCAATCTCGGCGGGTTGCCAGATGTAGCCGTTGCCAGCGTGTGACAAGGCGATATAGACACCGTCTGTCGGTTCTGTGTCAGCTGAAGTGAACGGGTCGAAGTCTGTGCCGTCGCTTGGGTCGTCATCTTCAACCCAAATTGCCGAGAAGCTCCATCGGTTGGGAATCTTGGAGATTCGGGTAGCTTCACCTGTGGTGATGTCAACCTCATAGAGGGCGGTGTCGTATTTGCCGTTGGTGCGCCACTCTTTATCAGGAAGTGATGCCCAGGAGCCCCATTCGTTGATGCCCTTTCCACTATTGTAGTAACCTACCCAGTACATCTTGTTGGGGTTGCTCTTGGCGAAGCAGGCAGCCTGACGCTTGTATTGAGAGCAATATCCGGTACCCTGTTCGTAGGTGCTGGCGTAGTCAATGTAGGGCTCGTTTGTCGCTGTGTCAATGGCAATGACGGGCTTGGTCAGCATGAGACCCGATTTCAGGTCAAACTCATAGAGTTGTGCACCTGTGAGTTTATTGTTGATGTCACGTACCTTACCGTCTTCTCCTTCGGTAGCGCTGCTTCCGCCACTGGTCAGTGCAAAAGCACGACCATCGCTGTTGATGGCGAAGGTGATGAAGTTATAGTAGTAAAGTCCCGGCGTGATGGGGGTTACCTTCATGGTGCTCAGGTCTATGGTACAGATACAGTAACCGGCATCGCCGTCGGTCATGTCGTCATCTTGATCTGTGAAATATTCCGGATCTTCCGTGATTTCTGTGGGTAGCTGATTGCCTGTGAGGTAGAACAGACCATACACCTTTCCGTCTTTGGGGTTATAAGAAATGCCGGCGCACTCGAGAGTGCTGCTCTTTGGGCAAATCTCTGATGACAACAGAACGCCGGTCTTGGCATCCCACTTGCGTACGGCGAAGAGTTCTTCATCAACCGTAGAACTTTCGTCGCGTGACATGATGGTTACAAGTTTTCCGTTGACATATCCGGCACCAGAGTTCCCGTACATCATATTAAAGTTGCTGGCCCAGATGCCCGTCTCTTTGTCTTCTTGGGCATCGTCGGGATCTACCGCAGGATCTTTTATCGGAGTTGTCACACTCGTACCGTCAGTGGTCATGGAGTAAATACCGTTATCTACAATGAAAATAGCTTTACCTAATTCCTTGTTCCATCCGAGATAGGTTGATTTCATTTGCTCACCGTCATCATAGCGGTTGCTGTGTCCAATACCTTTAATTGTTACCTTCTGTGCATAAAGTGGCAGGCTGAGGAGAGCAGCCAAACCCAATAGAATGGGTAGTCTTTTAATCATTTTTCTTTGTATTCTGAGTTTAACTTTCTATTTGTTACTTTTGGGGTTGCAAAGGTAACAAATTACAATTTAATTCAAGTAAAGAGTATTGTCTTGTTTGTCCATATTTGTAAATCCGAACAAAACAATCGGTATAATCCAATATAAAAACGTGTTTTTATTTCTGCTCAGCAGCAGCCAATTTTTGGTACTCAGAGGGGGTAAGTCCTGTTTCACGCTTGAAGGCATTGAAGAAAGAGGTTCTTGATTTGAAGCCCACGCTGGTAGCGATGGCATCGATGGTGAGGTTGCCGTAGTGTTCAGTGTCGCTGATGCGTCGGCAGGCTTCTTTGATGCGGAAGTTTCCTAACACGATGCTGAAAGCTGCTTTGTAGTTTTCGTTGATGACCTGAGAGACGTAAGTGGTGTTGGAGTCGGTCAGCTTGGCCAGTTTGGCAAGGGTGAAATCCTGTTGGCAGATGATGTCTGGTGCCTCCAGGATGTCTCTGATGCGGTAGCTAAGTGTCTGTCGCTGCTCGTCCGTCAGGTTGCTGTGGCTATATTTGCTGAGTTTTTCCTCATAGTCTTTTCTCATTTGTTTTTCCTGTTGTTCTATGCGGATAATCTCTTTGTTTTTCTCAAACAGATTTTTATAAGCCATGGTCAGCAGACGGTTCTTGCGCCATAGCAGAACGGCAAAGACGATGACCAACAGGAGTATGGCGGTGCCGGCGATGAGGAGTTGGCGTTGCTGTTTATTGCGAATAGCCATCTGTTCCGCTTTCTTCTCTTCTTTTTCCAGTTCGTGGATGTAGCTCAGCTCACCGATGCTTGTCAGCCTGTTGGTGTAGATTTCTTCTTTTATTTCCAGGTAGCGGCTATGAAATGCGGTAGCTCTTTCCTGCTGACCAATTTGTTTGTAGATAGTACTTAGCAGTTGGCAAATAGCTGCGGTTTGATCGTTGATTTCGCCCTTTTCTGCAATTTCCAGTGCTTTGTGCAGGCTTTCGATAGCTTGCTGTGTGTTGCCTTCTTTCTCATAGGTGTGGGCGATGTTTATATAGGAGGCGATGGTGCTTCTTTCAGGTGTCCATTTGGAACTGATAACTTGGAGCTGCTGGGTGAAACACGACCGGGCTTTCGCATAGTCCTGCTGTTGGTAGGCCTTGATGCCCTGGTATTGCAGACGCACATAGGATAGGTCTGACGTGCTGTCTGGAATCTCTTTGGAAAGGATCACTTTGTATTTCTGCAGATCCAACGCTAAGTCCTGGCAGGAGAGGTTGAAGAATGCAGTCACCAGCAGGTTCCAGTTCTTGGTCTTGGCTGCTTTCTCCATGCACTCCTCAAAGATTCCGTGTGCCTGAGTCTTGATTTTCTCGGACCCGTAGTTGATGCTATAGTCGTTGAGGAGGTCTCCGAGGTTGACCAGTACGATAGGCTGAAAGTCGATGAAACCGTGCTTTTCGCATAATTCGTATGCTGTGTCAAAGAGCTTGAAGGCTTCAATGTATTCAAAGTAGAAGTATTTATACACGCAGGCACTGTTGTTCATGGCTCTGATGCAGAGTTCAGCTTCTTCGTTGTCCATCTGTTCATTGTAGCGTTTGCTGACAACCGTAAAGCAGGCGAGTGCTTGGGCAGGTTCGTTTTGTGCAAAATATTTGCGTCCGCTCTCCATCAGCTTTTCTGAGCTGATGTGAGAAAGTGAGTCATAGTCGGCAGTTGCTTGGTCGGTTGTTTTGGCACCTGCTGATAAAGTTGTGGCAGACAAGGATAATGCTGCCCCTATATATATAATAAGGTGGAGGGAGATGTTTGTTCCAAAATTTTGTCTCATCACACTAAAAGCAGTTCTTTTCCGTTATCTGATATGGTAACATGATGTCTTATCGGCACTGCAAAGATAGGAAATTCTTATGAGAAACTTCCATTTTTCATTATTTTTCCGTAACTTTGCCATCAAGATGGCGATGCCGATATGTTGACATTGTTGTCGTGATAGTATAACAAGAGATATGTTGAAGAGTCGTGCATGGGTATTGTTTCTGTTGTTGTTGTCGCTGTTGACGGCGTCAGCCCAGGAAAGTCAGACGGAGTATAATTTCCTCCGCCTGCCTGTCAGTGCGCATGCCGCAGCCCTGGGAGGTGACAACATCACCCTCATCGAAGATGACCCGTCATTGATTTTCAGCAACCCGGCACTTCTTTCTACTGTGACCGACAAGACTGTTGCTCTGAACTATATGAACTATATGGAAGGAGTCAACACTGCCAGTGCCTCTTTTAACAGGGTGGTGCGCGACCGTGCCTCTTGGGCTGTGTCGGCACAGTTTATCGACTATGGTAAGATGAAGGAAGTGGATGAGAACAATGTTCAGACAGGTGAGTTTTCTGCTCGTGAAACTTCCTTTGCCGGCTACTTCTCTTATATGTTGTCCAACCGGTTTGCCGGTGGCATCGCAGCCAAGTTCGTGTCTTCCCACATAGGGAGCTATAGTTCGTTGGCCATGGGCGTTGACCTCGGTCTGAACTACTATGACCCGGAGCGTGAGTGGTCGGCCTCTTTGGTGATGAAGAATCTGGGTGGGCAGCTGAAAGCCTACCATGAAGAATATGAACGAATGCCCATAGATGTGCAGTTGGGTGTTTCGAAGCGTTTCCCCCACATGCCGTTCCGACTGTCGTTGACCCTTGTGGACCTCAACCACTGGAACTATCGGTTCATCAACCATGCAGTAGCAGGTGTTGATGTCATCATCACTCCGCAGATATGGGTGGGAGCGGGCTATAACTTCCGCCGTGTCGATGAGATGCGCATCCAGTCGGCCACTGAGGACAAGGGAAGTTCTCATGGTGCGGGCCTCTCGCTGGGTGGCGGTATCAACCTGGAACGGTTCAACCTCAGTGTGGCCTATGGCAAGTATCATGTGTCCAGTTCGTCGTTACTCCTGAACATTGCCTACAGACTTTGAGTAAGAAGCATGATGCATTAGGCATTTATATAGAATGGAAAAGAAAATTATCATAGCAATAGATGGTCATTCTTCCTGTGGGAAGAGTACCATGGCCAAGGACTTGGCTCGCCGCATCGGGTATGTATATGTAGATACCGGTGCCATGTATCGTTCTGTCACTCTTTATGCTCTGCGCCACGGTCTTTTCAATCCCGATGGAACGGTGAAGGCCGACTTGCTTCGTGAGCAAATGCCAGAGATCTCCATCTCTTTTAAGTTCAATCCAGAGACAGGCCGTCCAGACACCTATCTGAATGGCGAACTGGTGGAAAAAGATATTCGGTCCCTGGAAGTGTCCAACCATGTCAGTCCTATTGCCGCCATACCTTTTGTGCGTGCCGATATGGTGGCTCAGCAACAACGTATGGGGCAAGAGAAAGGTATTGTGATGGATGGGCGTGATATCGGTACAACGGTATTTCCTGATGCCGAGCTGAAGATTTTTGTGACAGCTTCGGCGGAGGTTCGTGCCCAACGACGTTTTGACGAATTGAAAGCCAAGGGTATGCCCGCCGACTATGAAGATATATTGCGCAATGTGCAAGAACGTGATTATATTGATTCCCATCGTGAGGTGTCGCCTCTGCGTCAGGCTGCCGATGCTTTGGTGTTAGACAACAGTCAGATGACCATAGCGGAGCAAAATGATTGGCTGATGGAGCGCTTTGCTGAAAAAATAGGATGATTCGTTGAATTAAGTTGAAGAATCGTTTTAAATTTCTTAATTTTGCACTCACAAAAAAGCGTCTTTGCTATGTATATTTATAGAATAGTAGTATTCAATAGGTAAAAGTGTGAGAAATTAGATTAGAATCTTGAGTAAAATTAAACTGTTTAGGTTATGTGACCCATGCTTTGTGAAAAGCATGGGTCACTTTTGGTTTCGGGAGTTTTAAAAGCTTTTAATGCTTCATGCATCATTAGATGTTTAATGCACTATTCATTATTCATTATTCATTTTTCTTTATTCTTTATTCATGATTCATGATATACTCCCGACATTCTTCCATCAGCCATTTCGGTGTGCTGGTAGCGCCACAGATGCCAATGGTATTTTTGTCTTTCATCCACTGCATGTCAATTTCGTCAGCGCGTTCAATGAGATAGCTGTTAGGGTTGACGTTCTTACATTCGTTGAAAAGCACTTTTCCGTTAGAGCTCTTCCTGCCGCATACAAAGAGTATCACGTCGTGTTTGCTGGCAAAAGAAGCAATGTTGGGCATGCGGTTGGCCACCTGTCGGCAGATGGTGTCGTAGCTTTTGAAGGTGGCGGTGGGGGAGATGTGTTGTTGAATGTAGTCGATGATGCGGTGGAATTCGTCCAGACTCTTGGTAGTCTGAGAATACAAGAAGATGTCACGCTGGAAATCCAGCTGTTCCACTTCCTTCAGGTGTTCTATGACAATAGCGCTGCCTTCCGTTTGTCCTACCAGTCCCAGCACTTCGGCATGTCCTGGTTTTCCGAAGATGACAATTTGCGGTGTTCGTTCGACCTGTTCCTCCCTTATCTTTTTGACCTCCTCATATTGTCGTTTGATGCGACGTTGGAGTTGAAGCACCACTGGGCAGGTGGCATCGATGATTTCGATATCATTCTTTTGTGCCAACTCATACGTTGCGGGCGGTTCTCCGTGTGCGCGAAGCAGCACCTTGGCATGGTGCAGGTTTTTCAGTTGTTCGTGGTTGATGGTGATGAGTCCCTGTCGGTGCAGTCGTTCCACCTCCATGCCGTTGTGTACGATGTCTCCCAGGCAGTAGAGGGCCTCTGAGTGGCCCTCTGCCAGTTTCTCCTCTGCTTTCTTGATGGCCGTTGTCACCCCGAAGCAGAAGCCGCTTGAATCGTCTATCTCGATATGATACTTGCTCATTTTTATAATCAGTCCACCATCACGTCAATAACGACTTTCGGCATGACGGGGTCATTGGTAATCATGAGGATCCGTGGTTTTCCTTTTGCCTGTCGTAACTCCTTGGCATGTGCGGCAATCTTCAGTTTGACAGTCTCGCCGGGTTGTAGCCTGGATTTGTTGAGCGACACCTCCAGACCAGCGGTAAACATCTGTAGTGAGCTGATGTCCAGTCTGGCGGCACCTTCATTGGTGATGACAATCTCTCCGTGCAGCTTTTTCTTGTTGCCAAAGCTCCCTAAGTTAAGTTGTGTTGTGGAGAGCTGAATCTTCGGTGATTCCGCTGTATTTTTCACATTACTGAAGTCGGGCAGCAAGACGGCCGATACGCTGATTTCCTTTTCCGGTGCCACCTTGTCGCCAGGGAAGAGACCCAGGAACACGTTGGTCTGTGTCAGTCCGTAGTTGCGCAGTTCTGCGGAGTTCAGTGTCAGGGAGATGAGTCCGCTACGTCCCGGCGCTAACTTAGAAGGCGATATCTCAGCTTTCAGGTAGCGTGGCAGGTGCATGACCACGGGCTCCGACATTTTGTTGGTGGGGTTCAGGACATGGATGAGTGCCACGGGCTGGTCGCCGCGGTTCACGTCATCGAAGACAACCTCGTTGATATCGGTCTTCAGCTGTCCCACGGTATATTGAAAGTCTCCAGCGTAGTCTGTCACTTCCTCTACCACGATGCCTTTCACTTTCAGCATGATGGGGTTGGTGGTGCCTTTCAGATACACTCCCACCTGTTTTTCGAAGTGCCCCATCTGTCGTGCATTGTAGGCTACTGTCAGGGTAAACTCATCTCCGCCTCCAATGGCTTTGTGGGGATAATCTACCGTTGTGCATCCGCAGCTGGTATATACCTTTTCTATCTGAAGGGAGCGGCGTCCCTTGTTTTTCATTCTGAATTCCGCGACGGCCGGTGAGTCGAAGGTCACCTGTCCCATGTTCACCACATTGTTGGTCACCTCAACATGTTGTGCCCTCACCGTCATGGCGATACATAGTAGCAGAATAGTCAGGAATGTCTTTTTATTTTGCATAGTGACCTGTTTTGTCTCTGTTTCTTTATTGTGCGGCAGAGGTGAGGACGAAGGCAGCAGTGTTGCTGTAGCCGGTGGGCAGGGTAAAGGTGATGCCATCCATGATATAGCTGTTGCCGCCGATAAACATTTGGTTGCTGTATGTCTTGTAGCTCTGGCTTCCTAAGCTTGGTGCAAAGGACTTGCCGCCGATGCAGAACACCGACGCACCATTGATCATCAGGGAGACATCGGTCTTACAGGCGGTAGCTTTCGCATCGGTTACGGCAACTTTCACGTTGCCGCCGGTCAGCGAGATGGTTCCGTCGCATTTCATGCCCTGAGGCTTGGTGTCGAGTTCAGAGTTGTATTTGTAGCGTGCGCCCATGGTGACGATGGTCATGTCGCCGCCTGAGATATTGATGTTTCCGTCGGCATTCAGTCCCTTGCCACCTGCTCCGGTAGCTTTCAGTGAGATGGTGCCTCCCGTCATGTTGAAGTCGCCACCGGGTTTCAGAGCAGAAGAGCTGGTGATGTCAGCCTCCGTGGCGTCGTAGTAGGCAGCACCGCTGACGGTAATGTCCAGCGAGCCACCGCTGACGATGCAGGTAGAGTCACATTTCAGGCCCTTGGCAGCGTTGCCAGTAGAATTGATAGTCAGTGTGCCGCCATTGATGAAGACGAAGCCGTTGTTCTCATAGTTGTCCTTTGTGCCTTTGTTTACGCCTCTGAATCCCAGGTCCAGTCCGTCACCAGCAGCAGTGATATTGACGGTTCCGCCATTCATCTGGAGGTTTTCGCTCAGGTGGAAGCCGTCTGCTACGGCGTTGGTAACAGTGATGGTCCCGGTACCTTCCTGAATGATGAGTGCCTCGTCAGCAGAGAAGCCGTGCTTGGTGTTGCCGGTGATGGTGAGTGACCCGTCGCCGCTGATGGTGCCTCCGCCGTCAACATAGAAACAGGCATTGTGGGTACCGTTGGCGGCGTCGGCGAGTGTCGTCGAGCCTTGCAGGTAGATGTTGGTCTTCTTGCCGTCCTGTATGTCAATGGTAGCGCCATTGGTGCTTGTAAGAGTCAGGTTGTTGAGGGTGAGCGCTGCCGTGTGGGTTCCTTCCATATAGAAGGAGCCATTGCTGGAAGTTCCGCTCAGCACATAGCTCACGGCGTTGATGGTGGCATTGGCTTCTTGCACCAGTCTCACGTTGGCACCATCGATGGAAACGCCGATTTTTGAAGCAAGGTTGCCCGACATGGCCACTGTTGCTGTGTTTCCATTATAGGTCACGCTGACCTGGTTGTCGTCATAGCTGTTGTCTGCGACCTCCATCGACGATACGTCGCTCAGTGTGTAGGTCATCCCCTCGATGGTCAGAGTGGCGCTGCCGGCCGTGTTGGTGCCGAAAGTCATGTCGCCGACGTTGGCGGCCGAGTGCAGGTAGATCACGTTACCTACATTCACATTCAGTGTCTGTGCATGCAGCGTTGTCCCGACAAGTGTCAGGAACAGGAGTGTGAGAAATCGGTAGGTTTTCATTTTACGAGAATCTTGGAGGTGTTGTTGCCCTGTTTGATGATATAGACGCCCGGTGCCATGTTCTGCACGTCGAGTATATTCTTCACTTCGCCTATCTTGGCTCCGGCCACGGTGAAGACAACGATGGGAATGCTCTTTTCTGTCACCTTGTCGAGCTTCACGCCCGTGGCGGTCTCGCTGAAGAACATCTTGTTCAGTTCGGTCAGTGCCAGGGTGGTTTCATTGCCGCCCTGTGTGGCAATGAGGTTGCCGTTGCTGAAGGTCAGCTTCAGGCCAGAGGTGGCAAACGACTGCTGTGTGCCGTCATTCTTCTGGATGGTCAGAAACCCATAGGTTTGTGCAAAAGTTTGTGTGGCTACAATCATGCAAAGCGCACACATCAGGAAGAGTTTTTTCATATTTCTGTTGTTTTGTTTAATTCAAGTTTCGCCTTCGCTCAGCCATTTAGTCTATGATGGTGAAGGCATGTCACTTATTATATATTTGACATACTGTGAGTAATATACATTATTTTATAATGTGGGGGATAGGTATCCTCGTTTCGTCGCCTTTGGCGACAAAGATACGAAAAAGGGTTGAAAAGTCTTTCAACAAATACTATTTTTTCACATTTATTTCAACGAAAGACCTTTTTCCATCCACTTACCGCGCCATAGGCGGAGCAAAAAGAGCAATCCGCGCAGGGAGAGTTCGATGGCCATGGCAGTCCATACGCCCTGCAAGCCGTAGTCCTTGGCCAGCACTGCGGCGAGGGTGAGTCGTATGCACCACATGGATGCCAGGTTGATGGCGGCTGGACGCAGCGTGTCACCCGCTCCCACACAGACACTGTAGGCAACGATAGAGGCGGCAAACATAGGTTCGGCAAAGGCTTCGATGCGCAGGGCGGCGGCACCCAACTGTCGTATCTCCTCCACGGGTGTCATCAGGGCCATCATCTCTGGCGCGAAGACATACATCACCACTCCCATCAGGGCCATGACGGCCATGCCCATGCCCACCGTCATCCATGCAAACGTGCGACAGAGGCTCACCCTTCCGGCTCCCTTGCTCTGGCCGATGAGCGTGGTGGCAGCCTCGCCGATGCCGTAGCCCGGCATGTAGCAGAGGCTCTCGGCGGTTATGGCAAACGTGTTGGCGGCGATGGCGAAGTTGCCCAGCGGGGCCACAATCATGGTGCTGACAATCTGAGCACCGCTCATCAGAGCCGACTGGAAGGCCATGGGAACACCAATCTTCAGGGCCTGCCGTATGTAGCTGCCCACAAAGACAAACGGCTCTCCTGCACGGCGAAGTGACAATATGGGCGACCGCCAGAAGGCCATCCAGCTCTGTATCAGCATGGTGATGGCGAAGGCTAAGGCCGTACCCATTGCGGCACCGCTTACGCCGAGTCCGGCTCCGGGAATGGTGACGGCCATTCCCAGCAGGCTGACGCTGCGGGTGGGGAAGATAAAGAGAAAGTTCAGTATCATGTCCAACATACACAACACTACGCTCATGGTGCTGGCAATGCGCATGCTGCCCTCGCATTTCAGCATGGAGGCCGCCAGGTTGTTGAACTGCATGAAAGGCACCGCCATTGAAAAGATGAGAAAGTAGCGGCTGGCATCGGGCGCAATGTCGGCACCGCCACCCAGCCAGTAGGGCAGGGGACTTGATATCAAGGCTGCCACCAGCATGAGAAAAAGACTCATGCAGCCGCATCCCATCAGTGCGTGACGCACCACCTGACGGGCTCTCACAAAGTCGTTTGCCCCGATGAAATGGGCCACTTGTACCGAAAAGCCCATCGATGTGGCACCTGCCAAACCGCCGAAAAGCCATAGCGTGCTCTCCACCAGTCCGATGGAGGCCGGTGCTTCGGCTCCTAAGCTTCCCACCATGGCCTGGTCAATGAAAAACATCATCACGTTGGTGATCTGGGCAAGGATTGACGGTATGCTCAGTCCGACAATCAGACTGAGCATCTCGCCACTCGACATGGGCTTACCCTCACGAATGGACACCAACAGACGGTCGCTCTTCTTTGACATCTTTTTTTCCACTTAGGCCTGCAAAGGTACACCAATTTCGTGAACCCACAAAACCTAAACTTGAAAATCTTCTGGTGAAGAATTCATGTGGAAGTCTCATCTTGAGAGTGTGAAGGCTTGTAAAAAGCGTTAAAACTGTTAAACAAATATAAATCTCTACTTCTTTGGTTCTAATTTTATATTAATTTATGTATTTTTGTCTCGAAAAGTCTGTAGTTCGCAATGAGTGACCGCGTGAGCGGTGTTTCTTGCGTACATTATATATTATATATTATATATAGAATCGATTACAGGTAATTAAACTATTAATAAAAACAATTTTAACAACAAATCAAATGAAAAGAATTAGACTACTTTTGGCTGTCTTAGCGGCCATGGTCGGTTTGAGCGTAAACGCACAAACTTGGACTGGCAGTGATCCTGCAGCAGGAACATTCTTCCTCTACAATGTAGGCACTGGTAAGTTTATTAATGTAGGCGACAAGTCTGCCGGATGGGGTACTAATGCTTATCTTACAGCAGAGTACGGCCTTGATTTTACTTTTGAGGCTAATGGTAGTGCTTACAACCTCAATTCTCTGGTTAGTAATGGTGGTACCAACCACTATCTGACAACTGCTTTGTGGACCGACGGTGCTGCTACCCCATGGACCTTCACAAAGGTTGACCGCACAGATATCAATGCCTACACAATCAGCAATGGTAGCAGTTATATTGTGGCAAATGCTGCAGGCACTGATATTGAATATGTTGCCCTCTCAGGTACGGAGCGCGACCAGTGGCAGATTATTGGAAGCAGTGACATTCTCACCAATCTTCAGGCCAATACGGCTGCTGGTGTGAAGCGTACAGTTGCAACATTCTTCATCTCCGATCCTGACTTCGGCCGCAATGATATGCGTCGTCCCAATTGGGTCTTTACGAACAATGGTGGAAATGCGACCGTCCCAGGTTATGGTGTAAACCAAGGCAACAAACAGAACTATGGCTGTGAATTCTGGGATAACACATTTGATATTCATCAGAATTTGACTAACTTGCCAAACGGTATTTATGAATTTGAGATTTATGGTTATGGCACCAAAGGTTCAACCTATGTCTATGCCACTACTGCTGGTGGCACCACTTCAAAGGTTTTCAAGAATCAAACTGGTGCAAAGGATTTCCAGACTGCCCTGGATAACATTGATAACTATGGCGGTAATGTAACAGGTCTTGTTCAGGTTACTGATGGTAATCTTACCATCGGTGTTAAGCGTGAAACCAATAGCGGTGGTGACTGGACTGTTATCGACCAGGCTCGTCTGTACTACTATGGTGACTATACCTTCGCAGATGCTTATGGCGCTGACCTAAAGGTTCTCATCACAGAAGCTCAGGCTCTTGTTGATGCAGCTCCCATGCCAGGTCTCGCTACAGATCTTGCAGCTGCCATTTCGACCGCTCAGGGCGTAATGAATAACGGTGAGACAGAGGAAGATTTTGCAACGGGAAAAACCAATCTTCAGAATGCTGTTGACGCTTACAATGCAAAGCTTTCTTTAGTAAGCCGTTATGTCAATGTCAGAGCTGCCGCTCTTTCTGTTATTCCAGAATTAGATGTTACAACAACTGACGCAAATGCATTAGCTGCTACCACTTCTGATGATATTGACGCTGCCGTAGCTACCCTTCGTGCTGCTTTCTTAGCAGATCTTCCTTCTGTTTCAGTTCCTCAAGATGGTCTTGACGTGACAGCTGTTATGGTTGACAATGCTTCTGTTCGTCAGAATACCAATTACTGGACAATCTATAACTATGAAGGTTTTCCCGACACCAGATATAGTAATGGTGTAACCAACTATGAGGAGACTGAATTCTATCAGCAACAGTTCAAATTCTATCAGACACTGGCTCTGACTCCTGGTACATGGGAGTTCGGTGTGACAGGTTTCCACCGCAATGGTAACCACAGCACTTATTTCTATGCTGGCGAGGATAAGATCTTGATTCCTGGTGTATCCAAAGATGTTGTAAACTCCATGGACGGTGCAAAGACCTACTTTGATAATGGCAACGGTAAGGTTTCCCTGAAGTTCCTCATTGAGACAGCAGGTGATGTCGAAATAGGTATCAATAACCAAGACACTCAGACTGACCGTTGGACCATCTTCCGTGACTTCACCTTGAAGTACTATGGTGCTCCCGACTATTCAATCTATGAGACTCAGTGGTCAGAGGCCGTTGATGCCGCAAATGCTGCTTTGGCTACATACGCAGAGTTTGATGGCTTTGCAGCAACAGAAAAGACTGCGCTGACAACTGCCAAGGGTAATGTCCCGACTCCAGAAGGCTTGAAGGCAGGTTATGTTTCAAAGATTCAAGCTTTGACAGACGCTACCGCTGCTTATATTGCCGTCTCTCAGAAATACCAGTCTGCTAAAGAAGCTATTGCAAAGGCTAACGCTATCAAGGAGGCTCACAACTTCGCTTCTGCCGAGGCCATCGCTACATTTGCCGATGCTATCAAGGCTATCTCTGACAAGTATGACGATCTAACCCTCACTCAGGAGGAGGCCGTAGCTGCTGGTGGCAATCTTGGTACAATTGTCACAGACTGGCACGCAGGCAACAACTCTCCTGCTGTAGCTTATCTGCGCGACGGATTCGCGCTTGGCGATTTCTTGGCTGACCCCGCTCTGCATGTGAACACATGGTCAGTAGAAGGTGACACCGATGGTTCTAACTTCTCCGTTCCTTTCTATGAGAGTTGGATAGCTGATGCCAACAGCCTGCCTGAAAGTACTGTGACTGGTACCATTACGGGTCTTCCCACTGGACTCTATTCAGTCAGCGCTTGGGTTCGCGTTCGCTCAAAGAATGGTGTCACGGCAACCGACGCTACTGGTATCACCATGTCTGTAAATGGTGGTGAAGCAGTTGATGTAACAGAGGGTGACCAGGTCGGTGAGACTCAATTTAATATTAAGGAATACGCCGCACAGGGTCTTGTTAAGGATGGAAATCTGACCTTGAACTTCAATGTTGCTGCCGATGCCAATATCAGCTGGCTGAGCTTCAAGAATGTGAAATATACTAAGGTTCGTGACCTGACAGAAGAAGAAGCTGCTGTTGTTCCTACCGCTATCAAGCTGTTTAATGGTGAGGTAGAAGTGACAGAGCCTATCACTCTTGATAATGAGAACACCAGCGTAACACTGGTTGCTCAGTTCGAGCCCGAGAATGCTACAGAGGGTCTCACCTGGTCCACCACCGATGCTTCTGTAGCTACTGTAGCCGATGGTGTTGTGACAGCTGTTACCTCTGGTACTGTCACCATCACTGCTGCCAGCACACTCGATGAGAATGTGAAGGCTACTGCCACTGTTGTCGTTGCCTTCCCCGAGACTACCGTTCCTGAGTACGTCAACGACGGTGCTACCCGCACTGTTTACAACTATGGTCCAAACCTCATCAAGAATGGTACCTTCCAGTACAACAACCCGTTCCAGGGATGGAAGAGCGGTGCTAATGGCAACTGCGATGCAAACAACTTCAACATTGTTACAGATGGTGACAACAAGTACATCCAGGGTACAGCAAATCAGGGATCAAACGATTCTCACTCTATCAGAACTGCATGGCCTATCGAGCCCGGTAAGACCTATATGTTTGGTTACAAGGTGAAATCCAATGCTGCTGGAAATTCTGGTTATCATGTTGTTTCTATGACAAATACTGTGGGTACTGAAACAGAGAAGGTTTCTGTTGACGCAACTCCTGTTACCACTTCTTGGACAGACGTGAACTATAAGTTTACAAATCCTGCTGAGAACGGCTACGCTTACGTTCAGTTCGCAGCTCGTTGGTTGGCTAACAACCAAAGCTTTGATGACTTCTATCTCTGTGAAGTTCTTTCAGAACCTACAATTGAAGGTAACGTAGATTATGCTCTGGATGCCATCCCCGCTGCCAATATCGGTGAGAACGCATTCCAGTACAGCCAGGCTGCAATCGATGCTGCCAATGCTCTCGTACAGGGCGAGGCTACTGTCGAGGATGTTGAGAATGCCTATGCAGCTCTGACAACTGTCAATGCTCCTGCTGATGGCCAGCTGTTCAATGTCATCCTGACCTACGCTGGTTGGACCTACGACAACAAGGCTATGACCTATCTGGCTAATGGTCGCACCGACGCTGGCCAGTACAACATCCAGTATAAGGAAGCTGCCAACAAGAACCTGGCTCAGGCATTCACCTTCACCAAGGTTGAGGGCAACAACTATAAGATGTCTCAGATTGATGCTGACGGCGTAGCCCGCTACATCTCTACTGGTGTTCCTTACGGTGGAAACACAAGTCAGATTCGCACTACCACTAACGCAGACGATGCACTCGTCGTAACTGTCATCCCGACTGCTACCGAGGGCGTCTGGAACCTGAAGAACACCGCTGCCAACCAGTTCATCGGTTCTCAGGATGCTGGTGTCTTCACAGTGAACTCTCACATCGACTTCCAGCTCGTTGAGACCACCAAGCCCGAGATTACCATCAACACCACCGCTGCCGGCTA
>CAMNOK010000036.1 GCA_946546825.1 uncultured bacterium | reverse complement strand
GCCAGGCTCACAAACCGGTGGTGGAACAAGACGAGGCTGTGGGGCATGCCGTGAGGGCAGCCTACATGTATGCCGGCATGGCCGATGTGGCCGCGCTGACGGGCGACTCTTCCTATATACGCGCCATCGACCGCATCTGGGAAAACATTGTGAGCAAGAAGCTCTACATCACCGGCGGCATCGGATCTACCAGCAACGGTGAGGCTTTCGGCAAGAACTATGAGCTGCCCAATATGTCAGCCTACTGCGAAACGTGCGCCGCCATCGGCAACGTCTATGTAAACTACCGTCTGTTCCTACTTCATGGCGAGTCGAAATATTTTGACGTACTGGAACGCACACTCTACAATGGTCTCATCAGCGGTGTATCGCTGGACGGAGGGACATTTTTCTACCCTAACCCCCTGGAGTCTATGGGGCAACACCAACGGCAGCCCTGGTTCGGATGCGCCTGCTGCCCCAGCAACATCTGTCGCTTCATGCCTTCACTGCCAGGATATGTATATGCAGTAAACAACAGGGTGGAGAATCCCGCCGTCTTTGTGAACCTCTACATGAGCAACTCCACGGAACTGGCTGTCAATGGGAAGAAAGTGGCTGTCACCCAGACAACAAACTATCCATGGGACGGCAACATACAAGTAAGGGTGGATAAGAATTTCGCCGGACGCTTCACGCTAAAGCTCCGTATTCCCGGGTGGGCGCGAGGACATGTGGTGCCAAGCGACCTATACACCTATCACACTCAGCCGGTGAAGACTGGAGACCGGTGGAACGTTTGCGTCAACGGCATTCCGCAGGAAGTTCTCATTGGAGAAGACGGCTACCTCTCTATCACGCGCAAATGGAAGAAGGGCGACACGGTGGAACTCTCTCTCCCCATGCTACCGAAGTTGGTGAGAGCCAACAGCCGTGTGGAAGCCGACCGAGGTATGGTGAGCATTGAGCGAGGCCCCATCGTATATTGTGCTGAATGGCCGGATAATGATTTTAACCTTCACAGCCTGCTACTCAACCAGTCGCCCAGGTTTGAGGTCGTACCCACTGACTTTTCCTTTGAATCCAACGACAGCCAGCATGCCACCATCCATCACGCGCTCAACATGATTACAACAGAGGCACAGGTGCTGAACTTCGATCAAAACGGACGTCTGGAAACGCAAGACGTCACGCTCAGACTCATTCCCTATTATGCCTGGTGCCATCGCGGAAGCGGTAACATGCGCGTTTGGCTGCCACAGAATTTGAATGCCACAAGGCCCGCACTACCTGCAACAATAGCATCAGAGAGTAAGATTGATGCCTCTGTCAAGACTAAAGCCTTGTCCAGCATCAACGACAGACTGACACCGAAGGACGGAGACGACCGCTCGGTGCCTTACTACCATTGGTGGCCCAAACAGGCTTCCACAGAGTGGATAAGCTATGAGTTCAAGGAAGAAGCTGTTGTTTCGGAAGCCACGGTCTATTGGTTTGATGATCAACCATGGGGAGGATGTAGCGTCCCAACAGATTGGAAGATTCTCTACCTCAACAAAGACGGCATCTGGCAACCTGTCAATGCCCATACTAAGTATGGCACCAAGAAGGGAGAACCCAACACTGTTGTCTTCGACCCCGTGAAAGTCCGAGCCCTGAAACTGGAGGTGCAACTTCCAATCGACAAGTCTGCCGGTATCTTTGAATGGGAAGTAAAATAATATGTTTTTCCATTAAAGCGAAGGCTCAATAAAAGTTTTTTTGTATTTTTGCGCTCTCAAAACCAATAACCATCATATATTCTTATGGGAATTGTAATAGGCATTGATGTCGGCATCAGCACGACCAAAATTGTGGGTATCAACAACGACCGGCAGGTGGTGGCCCCTATCTGCATTCGCGCCACCGACCCCGTGACTTCTCTCTACGGGGCCTTTGGCAAGTATCTCTACGACAACAAGATTGTGTTGGATGACGTTGAGCAGGTAATGATTACCGGTGTGGGCAGTGCCTACATAGAGTCGCCAGTCTATGGTCTGCCCACCTCTAAGGCTGAAGAGTTTATTGCCGATGGCCTTGGGGCGCGCTTCGAAACCGACATAGACCGCATGATGGTGGTGAGCATGGGCACCGGGACCTCCATCATCAAGTGTGACGGAAGCGACATCAAACATATTGGTGGCATCGGGGTTGGTGGCGGCACGCTGCAAGGGCTCTCGCGCCTACTGCTGAAAACCGAAGACATAGGTCAGGTGGTGGAGCTTGCCGAGAGGGGTGACAAGTCGAAGATCAATGTTCTCATCAGCGACATCAGTGCCAAACCCATTCCTGGTCTCCCGATGGATGCCATTGCCTCGCTCTTTGGCAACGCCAAGGCTGATGCCTGTCGCGAAGATGTTGCATTGGGCATCATCTGGATGGTGCTTCAGTCTATCTGCAGCGCTACCTACCTCTCTTCTCTGGGTAGCGGAATCGGCGACTTTGTGATGATTGGCAATCTGACACGACTGCCTCTCTGTAAGGCTGTCTTCGATGAGAACGTGAAAATGTATGGCGTGAGATTTCACATCCCACGCCATGCCGAGTTCAGTACTGCCATTGGTGCCGCATTGAGCTACAGACAATAGCTTCTCTTTTCCCTCTATTTGGCTATCCTCAACACCGGAACGACGTTGTTGAGAGGCTGCGGTAGCGTGATGACGAGTCCGTCACTGGTTTGATGAGCCTTGACTTTTCCGTGGCCTAAGAGATAGACGTTGGTAACAGGTTTCCTGAGATGGCTGTTGCCCTTTGCCAAAGTCTTGATGACAAGTTTTCCATCGGCCGGCCATGCCATGGGGGTGGCATAGAGATATTTCCGGGTCTGATTGAAACGAATGTCGCGGGCATCCATCTTGCTGTACTGGCCGTCATTAAAGCCTTGGGCATTCATCTTGATGTTAGCTCCTGCCACAGGGCCTTCACCAAAAATGACCCACGGACGGGTTTCGAAGATACTTTCACCATTGACCTTCATCCAAGCCTCCAGTTCATCGAGGAAGAGAGCCTCTTTCTCGTCATAGGTGCCATCGGCCCTCAGTGGGATATTGAGTAGCAGGCAGCCGTTCTTTGACACCACATCAACCAACTGGCGTACAACCGTCAACACCGACTTGTATCCATTGTGCTCATAGATGCCAGTGTTGTAGTGCCAGCCTCCGATGCAGGTACAGGTCTGCCAGGGTTCCGGAACGATATAGCTGGGAGCACCGCGCTCAACATCCCAGGTGATGGCCTTTCGCTGTTCTTCATTCAGTATCTTTCCGAAGAGCACGCTCTGCTCGTTGGTATTATAGAGGTGAGCGGCAATCTTCAAGCCTGCATCGCTGATGTCATAGAAGGGCAGTACCGTGACATCAAAATAGGTCAGGTCTGGGTGGTAACGATTGATGGCATCAAGCGTACGGTCATAGAAGTTGGTGACATACTCCTGTGTTGGCTGCGCAGCACCATGGGTCCAATCCCACTGCTGGTGGAGCGCCCCACCCCACCAGCTGCGCTCACTCATGGGATGTTGCTGCGCATAAAGCTGCTGTGGGTCATAGCCTTCCCACCATTTTCCCTTGCCATCGGCCTTAGTCAGATGTCCATCGTAATAAACACCGGCTTTCGGTCCGTTAAGGTCGTAACGCTGCGCTGTCTCGTAGAACAACCACGCATGGTCGGCATGAAACGAAAGACCGAAGGGCAGTCCTTGTTTGCGGGCTGCAGCCTCCCACTCTGCCAGCACATCGCGCCGAGGCCCAATATTCTTAGCGTTCCAAGGCTGGTACTTCGAGTCCCACATGTCGAAGTTGTCATGATGGTTTGCCATCACGAAAAAATATTGAGCACCAACCCGTTTGTATCGTTCCACCAGCTTCTCGGGGTTCCAGTGCTCTGCCTTGAAGAGAGGCAGAATGTCCTTGAAGCCAAACTCCGATGGGTGGCCGTAGTTTTTTACATGGTGTTGGTAAGCACCAGACCCTTCCATGTAGAGGTTGCGCGCCATCCAGTCGCCAGAGCCCTCCACGCACTGCGGTCCCCAGTGGGCCCAAATGCCAAACTTGGCATTACGAAACCATTCTGGTGTTTTGTGCTGACGCAACGACTCCCATGTGGGTTGATATTTTCCCTGAGCCATCTTCTCATGAATCTCAGAGACCGGAATCTGACAGGTCTGTGCCTGCATGGTCATCAGGTTCAGAAACGTGATGATACATACAAATAAAATTTTCATAGTTGTGTATTATTTATAAAATAGGTAGTTAATATATAAAGTAGTTAATATATAAAATAGGTGCCTCCTTCTGACTGACAATAGTAACAAAGCAAATGCAATATATAATCAGCATTGGCACGAACCTGCGTCTCGTTACCATCGTAGCCGTTGATAAGTACACAGAGCCGGGTAGTAGAGAGCGTTATCTTGGTGCGTTCGTTATCACTTGTGGGAGTTCCCACTCCACCGACAGCATCCCGATAGACAGGCAATCCCTCAATGTTCAGCATACCGCGACCAATGCCCTCATAGGGCTCTCCCGTCTTACCGATGCCCAACGTCAATGTATCACCTACAAATTTATTGGCATCAAAGCCGCCAATGCTATAACCATACTTTATACTGGCAAGGTTGATGAGGTCCACAAGGGTATCAATCTGATATAGCTCCTTGCCCTGTAGCATGCGACGAATCAATGCCTCAGAAGCCGGTCTATAGCGTGATGGGTCTTTTCCACATGCTTTATAGACACGACGAGTGGCTGCAATGCCGGAGAGTTTCTTTAGCGACTCAGTAGTGAGCGAAGAACGGAGTTGCTCGCCCAAAGCATGTATCTCCTGCCATAACCCCTCTGAATAAGGAGTGTTTACAACCTCCGCCTCCACGCAAGCTCCAACAAAGCCGGGACAAATGGTTTCTATCTCTTGACTGACAATAATTTTCATATCATACAGTTTCTTCTATTTCGTAACGACTGAGGAAAGTGTCTTCATCGAGAATCTCAATGCCAAGCTTTTCTGCTTTCTGAAGTTTGGAAGGTCCCATGTTCTCGCCAGCCAATATGAAAGAAGTCTTACTGCTGATGGAGCCTACGTTCTTACCCCCATGCTGCTCAATGAGAGTCTTGTATTCATCACGGCTGTGACGGGAAAAGACGCCACTGATAACAATATTCATGCCCGCCAGCTTATCACTCTTAGGCAGCATCTGACTATTTGAGAGCTGCATCTGCAACCCTTCCTGGCGCAACCTTTCGATAATCTCCCGATTGGTCTTATCATGGAAGTAGCTGACGATGCTTTGCGCCATGACCTCACCAATGCCCTCCACCTCCTGCAATTCCTCACTGCTGGCAGCCATCAGGGCATTGATGTTCTTGAAATGGCGAGCCAAAAGCTTGGCCGAGGTCTCTCCCACGAAACGGATGCCCAGTGCAAAGACCACTCGTTCGAAGGGCACCTGTCTGGAGGCTCTGATGCCGTTAACGATGCGTTGCGCCGACTTGGTGCGCGAGCCGTCACCGTTTATCTGCTGCACTTCAATCTTATAGAGGTCAGCAATATTGTGTATAAGTCCTTGGCGAAAAAAATCATCTACCGTCTCAGGACCCAGGGAGTCTATGTTCATAGCCTTACGGGCGATGAAATGTTCTATGCGTCCCTTTATCTGAGGCGGACAACCAGCATCGTTAGGACAATACCAAGCGGCTTCGCCCTCATAGCGCACCAGAGGAGTTCCACACTCAGGACAAGTCGTGATGAAGGTCACAGGTTGAGCACCTGTAGGGCGCTGACTGACATCAACACCAACAATCTTAGGAATAATCTCCCCACCTTTTTCTACATAGACATAATCGCCGATGTGGAGGTCAAAGCTACGGATGAAGTCTTCGTTGTTCAATGTGGCACGCTTGACAGTGGTTCCAGCCAACAAGACTGGCTTCATGTTGGCCACAGGGGTCACCTGACCGGTGCGGCCAACCTGATAGCTAACCTCGTTGAGCTGGGTGCAGGCTCGTTCAGCTTTGAACTTATAAGCAATAGCCCAGCGAGGACTTTTGGCAGTGAAGCCCAATATTCGCTGCTGACGCAACGAGTTCACCTTCAATACAATGCCATCGGTTGCCACAGGCAGTTTTTTTCGCTCTGCATCCCAGTAGTTGATGAACTGGTAAATATCGTCCAGAGTCTTCACCTTTTTCATTCCCTCTGAAATCTTGAACCCCCACTTCCGGGCGATCTCCAAATTTTCAAAATGTCCGTCACAGGGTATGCTTTCCCCCAAGAGGTAATAGAGGTAGGCGTCCAACTGCCTGCTGGCCACCAGCCGGGAGTCGAGACTTTTTAAGGTTCCACTGGCTGCGTTGCGAGGATTAGCAAAGAGTGGTTCACCAGCCTCTTCACGTTCAAGGTTCAACCGCTCAAATACCTTCCAGGGCATCAGTATCTCACCTCTTATCTCAAACTCTTTTGGTATGCGAATGGATGGATTATGGTCGTCTTCATAGGAAGTCTTCTCTGTCAGAACCAGGGGAATGCTACGAATGGTCTTAACATTGGCCGTCACGTCATCACCACGAACACCATCACCACGAGTGACTGCCTGTGTAAGCTGTCCATCAACATAAGTCAGTGAGATGGAGAGGCCATCGTATTTCATTTCGCAGCACACCTCGAAATCTTCACCGGCCAGACCTTTCCGCACACTCTCATACCAGGCTGCCACATCTTGTTCGTTATAAGTATTGGCCAGCGAAAGCATGGGATACCGGTGGCTGACCTGCCTAAACTCATTCTGCAAGTCGCTGCCAACACGTTGTGTCGGTGAATTGGGGTCGGCAAGTTCCGGATGGCGAGCTTCCAACTCCTGAAGTTCATGCATAAGGAAATCAAACTCCTGATCTGAGATAATGGGGGCATTCTCAACATAATAACGATGGTTGTGCTCATGCAGTTCTCTGCGTAGCTGTATAATTCGTTCTTTTTCGTTCATGGGCGAAGAGTTCAATAAAAGTGAATAGTGATGTTATGCGGAGACTGACTCCAACAGTTGTTCTATGAGACGAGGCACAGCATATTGGTCAAGCTCCTGTTCTGGAATCCACCGATAGTCGTTTGGCAACATAGGGCGCTCCGTACATTCCCATAGGTAGAAGTCACACAAGAGGATGCGATGAGTAAGCACATGCTTCACATTCTTTCGTAGAAGCCTGACACTCGGCATTAAAGGCACTTCGTGCTCCGCTACAAGAAAGGGTTCCCACAGTCCCTGCCAGATATCACCAGCAGGTCGGCGCCGGAAGGCTGTATAGCCTTGACAACGGATATAGACATAGGTCATATGGCGCTGCTTCTGTTGTACGGTCTTCAATTTCACGGGCAACAGTCCTACCCTGCCCGTACACAGAGCCATGCAACTTTCTGATAGCGGACACTGCATGCAACGCGGTGACTGTGGCGTGCACTGCAAGGCCCCGAAGTCCATGAGAGCCTGATTGTATGCAGAGGGCTCATTTACAGGCAGCAATTCTTGAGCCAATGCACTAAAGAGCTTTTTCCCCTCCGTAGTGTTGATAGGTGTGTCGATAGCAAAATAGCGCGACAACACCCGATAGACATTTCCGTCAACGACGGCAACGGGCAGATTAAAAGCTATAGAACCGATGGCTGCTGCTGTATAGTCGCCCACGCCTTTCAACTTTTTTATTTCCTCCAAGGTGTGGGGAAAACCGCCCAGCTCTACAATCTGTTGAGCAGCGGTGTGCAGGTTTCGGGCCCGGCTATAGTAGCCCAGTCCCTGCCACAGACGCAGTACTTCATCTTCAGAAGCAGCTGCTAAGTCCTGCACAGTGGGGAAACGCTGCATGAAGCGCTCCCAGTATCTCCACCCCTGTTGGATACGGGTCTGCTGAAGGATGACCTCGCTCAGCCAAATGGCATAAGGGTCACGGGTGGCTCGCCAAGGCAGATCACGTCCGTTCTCGGCAAACCACTTCAACAACACCGGTGCAAACCTACATGGGGAAGAGTCCATAGAGTTTGGCATCTATCATATCTGTAATGCTTTGGAAGGCATGGATGTCCGACTCAAACTTTGTGTTATCACCATCCACGATGATGAGGTTCCCCTTATAAGTGCCTATCCATTCTTCATAGCGCTGATTTAGTCCCTGCAGATAGTCCAGACGAATAGTACGTTCGTATTCACGTCCTCGTTTCTGAATCTGTGCAACCAGGTTTGGTATGGTAGAACGGATGTAGATCATCAGGTCTGGCAGGTTCACCAGCGACATCATCAGATCAAACAGGTCGGTGTAATTTTGGAAGTCACGATCGCTCATCATACCCTGCCCATGCAAGTTAGGGGCAAAGATACGGGCGTCTTCAAAAATGGTTCGATCCTGAATGATGGTATCCTTGCTTTTGGAAATTTCCACCACTTCCTTGAAACGCTTGTTCAAGAAATAGACTTGCAGATTAAACGACCATCGAGGCATGTCGGCATAAAAATCTGCCAAATAGGGATTGTTGTCCACAGGCTCAAAGCGTGGCGTCCACCCATAGCGTTTGGCAAGCATCTTGGTCAGCGTGGTCTTTCCACTTCCAATATTTCCGGCTATTGCAATATGCATAATATTTGATATTTAGGTTTTCTACTATTTGTCACCCTCTGTTCAAGAGAACAGTCCGAAGAGCTGGGCATCGATACGGTCAACGATACCTGCAAAATCTCTGGGATTATGCAGATAGTCAAGATCATCGACTTCTACGACAAGCGTCTTGCCTTTATATTTGTTGAAAATAAAGTCCTCGTAGCGGTCGTTCAGGTTACTCAGATATTCCAAGGGAATGGCCTGTTCATAGTCACGTCCTCGTTTCTGAATATTCTCAACCAAGTGAGGCAATCCGGCACGCAGATAAATCATCAGGTCGGGATATTTTACAATCTCCACCATGGAGTCAAATAGTTCCATGTAGGTTTCAAAGTCTCGGTCTGTCATGTTGCCCATAGCTTTGTTTGTGGCCGTGAAGACATATACGCCCTCGAAAATAGTGCGATCCTGCACCACCGTATGATCGGTACGTTGGATATCGAGGATATCTTTGAAACGCTGTTTCAAGAAATACACTTCCAACGCAAATGACCAACGAGCAATATCTTTATAATAGTCTTCCAGATAGGGATTGTAATCCACAGCTTCAAACCTGGCTTCCCATCCGTAATGCTTGGCAAGCATATTGGTCAGTGTGGTTTTTCCGCTACCTATGTTTCCTGCAATTGCTATATGCATGTTGTTATGTTTTCTCATCTGCAAAAGTACAAAAAAATAGACATACCGCAAACAGATTACCGATTATTTCTATGTGTAAAAAATGATTATGCTTACCATGTTCACTTTTTTATTTGTTTTGCCTGCTTATCCCAAAAGTTTTTGTACCTTTGCCATTTGAATGTTATAGTGTTCACATATTATAATAAAGGTAAAAGAAGATGAGAATAGATATTATCACTGTATTGCCAGAGATGATGGAGGGATTTGTGCATGAGTCCATTTTAGCAAGGGCTGAAAAGAAAGGGCTGGCGGAAATTCATCTGCACAACCTGCGCGACTATACGTTGGATAAGTGGCGCCGGGTGGATGACTATCCCTACGGAGGTAGTGCCGGCATGGTGATGCAATGCGAACCCATAGACCGTTGTATTTCAGCCTTGAAAGCGGAACGCGAGTACGACGAGGTCATCTTTACGTCACCAGACGGAGAACGCTTTGACCAACACATGGCTAACGAACTGTCATTGAAAGGCAACCTCATCATTTTGGCTGGTCATTACAAAGGCATCGATCAACGTGTGAGAGACCACTTGATTACACGAGAAATATCTATCGGCGACTTCGTACTGACTGGTGGCGAACTGGTGGCTGCCATGATAGCAGATGCCGTCGTGCGGGTGGTGCCAGGTGTCATCGGTGACGAACAGAGTGCCCTCTCCGACTGTTTTCAAGACGACTTACTGGCAGCACCTATCTACACTCGTCCTGCCGACTACAAGGGATGGAAGGTACCTGAGATTCTGCTCAGCGGAAACGAGGCAAAGATTCGCGACTGGGAACTTGAACAAGCCATGGAGCGCACCCGTCGGTTAAGACCCGACCTGATGAAGGATTGAAAACTTTTGCAAACATTTTTTCTTGGAGCTTTCGCTGCATCATTGTATTTTTGCACTCAGTTTTAATCATTTACTAAACTTTCATCAATCACCAAACATCTTTACTATTATGACAAACGAAAAAAACGCATTACCGCAACTGGATTTTGGAGAGGCTGTAAAACTCGCCTGGAGTAAAGCAACAAGATTCAACGGCCGTTCACGCCGATCTGAATTCTGGTGGACTTATCTGGCAGTCTTTCTGGTAACACTCATCGTTAGCTTCATCCCTATTATTGGAAACATCATCAGTGTTCTGTTCAGTCTGGCCATCATTCCTCTCACATTCCGTCGCCTACACGACACGGGTCGTAGTGGCTGGTGGTGGAGAACCGAACCGTTACGGAGACTCACCCAAATATCCAAGTGAAGAATAACTCACATTACCATAAGAATCAGAACTTTGAGACTAATCTATTTTCTTGTACTGGCATTGTTTTCAAGCCTTCCCTGTGGCGCATCCGTCTTTGGAAACGAAGTAAAATGGGACCACCAGAGTCTCATCATTGACGGACACCGCGTGATGCCTGTCATGGGCGAGATACACTATAGCCGTATTCCCGCCAACGAATGGAAGGACGAGATCAGAAAAATGAAAGAAGGTGGAGTGACCATCATTGCCACCTATGTCTTCTGGAACCACATTGAAGAGGAAAAGGACATCTTCCGCTGGGACGGACAACGCAACCTGCGTCGTTTTCTGGAAGTGTGCAAACAGGAAGACATGCCCGTCATCCTACGTCTTGGCCCGTTCTGCCACGGCGAGGTGCGCAACGGCGGCATCCCCGAATGGGTGTTCGGGCTCAAGAATGCCGAGGGTAATACCGTTCGTCTGCGCAGTGAAGATTCCACGTTTCTGCAACTCGTCGAAAAACTCTACCGACAGATTTTCACTCAGGTACAAGGACTGCAGTGGAAAGACGGCGGACCAGTGCTTGCCGCACAGTTTGACAATGAGTATCGTGGCCGTGGCAGCTACCTGATGGCTCTCAAGCGCATCGCCCTCGGTGTCGGCTTCGACCTACCGTTCTACACCCGCACTGGGTGGCCAGAGCTGACGACGCCTGTTCCTTACGGAGAGATGATTCCCCTCTATGGTGACTATGCAGATGGTTTTTGGGACAAGGAAACCACCGAGACCGCCGGCAACTACTACAAAGCCTTCAACTTCAAAGGCTTCCGCTCGTCAACAGCCATCGGTACCGACCTACTGGGAGAGCAAACAGAGAAGATCAATAAGGGTGACGAAGCTTACCCCTATTTTACCTGCGAATTAGGCGGTGGAATGGCCACCGCCTACCACCGCCGACCATTCATCTACCCCGAGGATACCTACTCTATGGCCGTTGTAAAATTGGGAAGTGGTAGCAACCTGCTCGGCTATTACATGTATCATGGCGGTACCAACCCCGAGGGACGGCTACATACACTGAACGAATGCCAAACCTCACCGGGCACGGCAAACAATGATCTGCCTGTCTGCACCTACGACTTCCAGGCTCCATTAGGCGAATTCGGGCAACCCTATCCGCAATACTACACCCTTCGACCGCTACACCTTTTCATGCACGATTTTGGAGAACTGTTGGCTCCCATGCAGGCCGTCTTTCCTGCGCCACAAGACCTACAAAAGGGAGAAGACAAGGTTTTGCGCTGGTCCTATCGGAGCGACGGCACTCACGCTTTTGTGTTCATCAACAACTATGAGCGCCTACAAAATCTCTCCGAGAAACATAACGCTAAGCTGGAGGTTTGTGGAGTGAAATTTCCCAAGCTGACCATTCCTTCCAACACCATCTGTATCTTTCCCGTCAACGTCGAAGGCATCAGATATGCTACCGCTCAACTTGTTGCCAAGCGCGGAAACAAAGTCTATCTGCAACAAATCAAGGGTATTCCAACTACTTTTTGCATAGATGGAAAAACACATCGAAATGTCAAAGCACAAGGTTGCGACAAGCCTGTATATCTTTCCAAGGAGAAGGCCTATTACCTGCTGACTACAGAAGAGGCTGAGAGATTGTTTCTTGAAACGGACAAAAGAATGGTAGATAAGGAGTCGAGACCAAACTTTTCTAAGCTGAAAGAAGCCGGCTCCCTTCGCTCCATTGTGAAAGGGCGTGCAAAAGTGGCCGAGGCACCTTCCAATAGTGACTTTGAGCAGGCTGCCATCTATAAGATTTCACTCGACAATCTGGATGACAGAGCCCATCAACTTCTGTCCATCAGCTATCGGGGAGACTGCGCACGTCTATATGCCAACGGACATCTGATTGCCGACAACTTCTATTATGGACGACCTTTCCTGTATGGTCTCTGGAGACTGCCCGAAGACTGTCGTGAATTGGAGCTCCGCATTCTTCCCTTACAACCCGATGCCCCCATTTACCTACCTCGTGAAGCCAGCCGAATGGCAGGTGAAGAGGTTCTTGATATCGTTATTAAAGATAATGAACCATGAAACATAAAATACCGGTTATCTTCACAATATGTATTATCGTCAGTTCTCTTTCCAATATATGTGCATCTGATTGGCATAAGAAAGACCTGCCCGTCATCATCGACCTCAGTGGAGTGTGGCAATTCCAGCAAGGCAGCGACACACCGCCCACATATTATAAGGACAAAGTCATGCTTCCCGGCTCCATGTTGACCAACAACAAAGGTAACCTCGTGAACATCCATACGCCATGGACAGGTTCTCTCTATGACTCTTCCTACTACTTCAACCCCGCCATGGAGAAATACAGGGTGGAAGGACAGATGAAGTTTCCTTTCTTTCTGACTCCCGAAAAGCACTATGTTGGACCAGCCTGGTATCACCGCACCGTCAACATTCCCCGAAGCTGGCGCAGACAACGCGTCTTCCTCCATTTAGAGCGGCCCCATATCGAAACAACGGTTTTTATCAATGGTGTGAAGGCTGGCCATCAGATGTCACTCTCTGTACCCCATGAATATGATGTGACAAATCTCATCAAGGCCGGCACAGAAAATGACATTGCCATCTGCGTCTATAACGGCATTGAGAATGTCTGTGTAGGACAAGATTCCCATAGTGTGACAGACCAAACACAAGGCAACTGGAACGGCATTGTGGGCCGCATAGAGTTGCGCCGGGGAGAGCCCAACAGACAAATTCGCGTAATGCCAGACATACGGCAGAAGAAGGTAACCATTCAAGTCAATGAAGCACAATACACCTTCGATATGGGCGACGATGTGATACTATGGGACGAATTCCACCCCCAGCTCTACACACGCCGCGTGGTATATCATGGCCAACCTATCGACGTTACATTCGGGATGCGCGAAATCAGCATCAAGGATCGTCAGTTCTATATCAATGGCAAGCCCATCTGGATGAGGGGAACGGTGGAGAACTGTTGTTTTCCGGAAACCGGATTTCCACCGACAGATCGCGAATCGTGGCTTCGAATCTTCAGGAAATGCAAAGAGTATGGCCTCAACCACATGCGCTTCCATAGCTACTGTCCACCAGAGGCTGCCTTTGAGGCCGCTGACCAAATAGGATTCTACATTCAACCGGAAGGACCGTCGTGGCCCAACCACGGCGTGAAACTGCGTCGAGGCATGGCCATCGACGCCTATCTGCTCAAAGAGAGCAAAGCCATCATTGACCGCTATGGTCATCATCCCTCATTTGTGATGATGGCAGCCGGCAACGAGCCTGCCGGTGACTGGGTGAGCTACTGCAACGATTGGGTAAAAGAAATGAAGCAATATGACCCAACCAAGGTCTATTGCGGCGCCAGCGTCGGCGGCGGATGGGCCTGGGACAACGGTTCTGAATATCATGTAAAAGGCGGTGCACGCGGACTTGACTGGGACAGACATGCCCCTCACTCTGACGACAACTATTTTGAGCAGATAGAGTTTCCACGAAACTACAAAGATTCGCTACCCAACAACACACCCATTCTGGCCCATGAGCAAGGACAGTGGTGCTGCTTCCCAGACCTCAAGGAAACCGTTCAATACACGGGTGCTTACAAGGCGCGCAATTTTGAAATCTTCGCTGACCTGCTTCGCGAGAATGGCATGGAGACACAGGCCGAGAAGTTCCTGTATGCCAGTGGTAAGTTGCAAGCCCTCGCCTACAAGTATGAGATTGAGCGCAACCTTCGTACGAAGGACTACGCCGGCTTCCAACTGTTGGGACTGAACGACTACAGCGGCCAGGGGACCGCACTGGAAGGTGTCCTGAATGTCTTTTGGAAAGAAAAATACTGCCAAATGCCCGATGGCACCACTCGGCCTTACATCGACGCTCCGGCATGGCGAGAATTCTGCTCTTCCATCGTTCCACTCGCTCTGTTTCCAAAGTTTGTCTTTGAGGACAACGAGCAGCTGTCTGTTCCTGTCGAGCTATATAACGCCAGTGGAGCAGAACTTCACAATGTCAAGTGCACCTATTTCCTTGAAGGAAAGGCCATTGGCTCCCGCCATCATCAGATTATCCCCATAGGCAAGAACTTTCCACTGGGGTCCATTGACATCAATCTACAGGAATTATCCGATGAGCATCCCCAGAAGCTTGAGCTAAGAGTTGTTGTTGAAGACGGAACAAAACAGATTGCACAAAACCATTGGAACTTTTGGGTTTACCCGGCACAGGGAAATACAGAAGAGCCTGTTCTTTCAGAAGACCGTGACAACACCCACGCCTTAGGGACTGCTGAGAATCATGTCTTTGTAGCAGACTCGCTCTGTAAGGAGGCACTCAGCGTGCTGCAAAAGGGAGGATCCGTACTGCTGACAGCCGCAGGAAAAGTCTCTCTGGGAAGCGACGTCAAGCAGACCTATCTGCCCGTATTCTGGAACTCCAGCTGGTTCAAGATGCGGCCGCCACACACCACCGGTGCCTACATCGACAAGACTCATCCGCTCTTTTCCCATGGCTTTCCCACCGAAGAATGGGGAGACCTCAACTGGTGGGAACTGCTCAACAAGGCACAGGTCATGAATCTTATGGAACTGCCTGCCAACTACCAACCACCCATTCAGCCCATCGACACCTGGCATGTCAGCCGCAAGCTTGGTATGCTTATAGAAGCTCAAGTTCTCAATGGGCGCCTGCTCATGACAACCATGGACATTACCCACGACCTCGTCCATCGTCCCGTGGCGCGTCAGATGCGGAAAGCCATTCTCAACTATATGCAAAGCAATGACTTCCAGCCCGTTCTTCATGTGGATCCACAAATCATCACCGACTTCTACACCCGTCAGGCACCACCCGTCAACATGTTTACCAACGACTCACCTGACGAATTAAAACCCAAAATTAAATAAAGCCTAATAAATATACAGCAGAATGCAGTTATTAGGAAAAAGTTTGTATCTTTGCAATCAAATTATCTTCACTTAGCCAAATAACAAAAAACAAACATATTAAGCAAATGGAAAAGACTCTCGTTTTACTTAAGCCCAGCTGCGTACAGCGTCAGCTGATTGGAGAAATTATCAATCGTTTTGAACGTCGTGGCCTTCGCATCGCTGGTATGAAGCTCATGCAACTCGATGAAGCCATTCTGCGCGAGCACTATGCCCATTTGGTGGACCGTCCTTTCTTCCCTACCCTGGCAGCCTCCATGATGGCATCACCCGTTGTTGCCCTGGCCTTGGAAGGTATCGATGCCGTTCAGGTCGTCCGCACGATGACCGGTGCCACCAACGGACGCGAAGCTGCTCCAGGAACCATCCGCGGAGACTACTCGCTGAGCAACCAGCAGAACATTGTCCATGCGTCTGATTCTACTGCCAATGCAGAGATTGAACTGAAGCGTTTCTTCCGCCCCGGAGAGATCTTGGATTACAAGAGCGGAGCACACGACTTCATCTATGGAACCGATGAACACTAATAGTGAATAATCATGTTTAGCAGACAAACCTATATAGAACGTCGCCAGCAGTTAAAGAAGCTGGTAAAAGACGGGCTTATCGTCTTGTTTGGCAACAATGAGTCGCCAAACAACTATCCCAACAATGCCTACTACCCATTCCGTCAAGACTCCACCTTTCTTTATTACTTTGGATTGCAGCGCGACGGACTTGTGGGTGTCATAGACATTGACAACGACAGCGAGACACTGATTGGAAACGACATCGACATCGAAGACATCGTTTGGTACGGATCCGTGGAAAGCGTGAGGGAGATGGCTGACCAAATCGGTGTAGCTCACTCTGCCCCCATGAATGCCTTGGGAGCACTCTGTCATGAGGCTATGGCTAAGAAACGTCGCATCCATTTCCTGCCGCCCTACCGCTACGACATCAAGCTTCAGCTTTTCGACCTGTTAGGCATTCATCCCAACCAACAGAAGGAAGAGGCCTCCATGGACCTCATCAAGGCCGTTGTCAAAATGCGCTCGACAAAGACCGCCGAGGAAATAGAAGAACTGGAGCGGGCAGCAGAGATTGGCTACCTGATGCACACCACCGCCATGAAGCTCATCAAGCCCGGCGTAACAGAGAAATATGTTGCCGGACAGATTGATGGCATTGCCCACTCCTATGGAGCTCAGGTAAGCTTCGCCACCATCTTCTCGCAGCACGGTGAAATCATGCACGGCAACCCATCAACCGCAGTGATGGAAGCCGGACGTCTGGCTCTTTGCGACTGCGGTGCTGAAACCGTCAACAATTATTGTTCGGACAACACTCGCACCATGCCGGTCAGCGGTAAATACACACAGCGCCAACTGGACATCTACAGCATTGTGGAAGCCTGCCACGACCTGGTGCTCAACGTGGCCAAGCCGGGTGTAAAATATATGGACTGCCACTTTGCCGTAGCACGACTCATGACCGACCGGCTGAAGGAGCTGGGCCTCATGAAGGGCGACACCGAAGAAGCCGTGAGAGCCGGCGCCCACGCCATGTTCCTGCCTCATGGTCTGGGACACATGATGGGACTGGACGTACACGACATGGAGAACCTCGACCAGATCAATGTAGGCTTCGACGAAGAGACACGCCCCATCCTCGACCAGTTTGGAACCAATGCGCTTCGCATGGGTCGCCGGCTGGAGGAAGGCTTTGTCGTCACCGACGAGCCGGGCATCTACTTCATTCCAGCCCTCATCGACGACTGGCATAAGAGCGGCCACTGTGCCGAATTCCTCAACTTCGACAAGATTGACACCTACAAGGATTTCGGAGGTGTGCGCATCGAAGACGACATCTTGATTACCAAGGACGGCTGCCGCTTCATCGGCAACAAGCGCATACCCTATCATCCTAAAGATGTGGAAGCTATGATGCTTCATGATTAACGCATAATTGCATCATGATGAAAGCTTATCTTCTCAGAAATTAACGTAGAAGTAAAAATAGACAAATCTTAAAATAATAAAAGACAAATGAAAAAATTATTTGCAATGGCATTGCTCGCCGTGTTTGCACTGAACGTGAGTGCTGCCAAGAAAAAGGCACCTACAAAGGTTGACAACAAGCCTGTTTTCACCATCATCAAGGAGATTCCCATCACCAGTGTCAAGGACCAGCATCGCTCTGGCACCTGTTGGGACTACTCTACCCTGTCGTACTTTGAGGCCGAGATTCTCAAGGCCACAGGTAAGAAGTATGACCTTTGCGAGAGCTTCGTCACCAACAAGACCTATATGGACCGCGCCATTCAGGTGGTTCGTTTCCATGGTGACTGCCAGTTCTCACAGGGAGGCTCTGCCGAAGACGTTCTTGCCACGCTGAAGACATGGGGCATCTGTCCTGAAGATGCCATGCCCTTCCCCGGCTCCCTATACGGCGACTCGCTTAACAATTTCAACGAGTTCTTCTCCGTCATGGAGCCCTATGTGGCAGCCGTTTCCAAGAGCAGCGCCAAGAAGATTTCCAACCAGTGGAAAGTAGGTCTGCAGGGCATCCTTGATGCCTACCTCGGCGTATGCCCGGAGAAGTTTACCTATGAAGGCAAGGAATACACTCCGAAGAGCTTTATGGCAAGCCTCGGCATCGATCTGAACGACTATGTCAGTATCACCAGCTATACCCACCACCCCTTCTACACGGGCTTTGCCGTAGAGGTGCAGGACAACTGGCGTTTCCCACTGTCTTACAACCTGCCGATGGACGAGATGATGCGCGTCATTGACAATGCCGTAGAGAACGGATACACCATTGCATGGGGTGGCGACGTCTCTGAGCCGGGCTTCACTCGCAGCGGACTGGCCTATGCCATCGACACCAAAAAGGCCGAGAGCCTTTCCGGCAGCGACATGGCGCGCTGGCTGAACCTTTCCTCCGAGAAGAGACGCAACCTCATCGACTCGCTGGGCTGCAAGGTTCCCGAGATTGTCCCCACACAAGAGATGCGCCAGGAGCGCTTCGACAACTGGGAACTCACCGATGACCACGGCATGCACAT
>CAMNOK010000035.1 GCA_946546825.1 uncultured bacterium | reverse complement strand
CTGCTTTCCACTTCCAGAAGTATTTTCAACCGCCTCAGACGTATATTGACAGACCAGTTCGAAGCACAGACCTTAGCTCCTAAAATGAATGACTTTTGCCCTCGATATGAACGACTTTGACTTCCAAAGTGTATGACTTTAGCTTCCAAAGTGAACGACTTTGAAACCTAAAATGAACGACTTTCCATCGAAAAGTGGCTGAGTTCAGCAGAGAAAGTGACAGGTTTTTCTTTCTTCACTATTATCTTTTCACTTTCACTGTAAAAAGGTTGACTTTAAGGATGCGAAATACTCGCAAAATGAAGACCGTTGATTTTTATTTTTTCAAAACGCTCAAAATACTGTCCAAAATTCGAAGTTTTCTTGACAATAAGCAAATTTGTTTCGTTCAAGTTACTTTCAGTTGACAGACAGGTTGCCATAGGGGCCGGTGGAGCCAGAGCGGTAGTGGGTCATCTTGGAGCCGTAGTCACCTTCCACGAGGATGCCTCCAATGTTCAGGTCGTATTTTCGACGGCAATTGTTACAAGAGGCAATGCCGTTGGTGGCGACATTCAGCGGATAGCTTTTCACAGGAATGGCGTTGGGGTTGAAGCAGTTGGGACATTCGCGGTCGTAGGCATAGAATCGTCCTTCCAGGGAGCCGTAGCCTACGATGACGCCATTGTTCATGCCGACCCTGAAGGTTCGCCGTCTGTCTATTGCGTTAAAGATAGACTTGGTGGGAGTTCCTCCCTGGTTGCTCTGAAAATAGAAATACTGTGCTCCCGATTCAAAGATAATCGACACTGTGGCAAAGACATTGGAATAGGGGGTCATGGCGGCAGCCAGTGTAGCATCTTGATGGACTGAATTGTCAATCACCAGGTAGCAGGTGCGGCTGGTGTATTCGTTTTCAGCCTTGTCACAAGCGACAAGGAGCAAGAGCATCGTGAGGAGAAATAGCGGTTTTCTCATAAAAACATGGAGATGGTTTTGTCCCGGAATCGTGGTCATTTGTCAAGAGACTGACGGGTTCAGCAATTGTTTTTCGGCCTGTATCACCTTGTCGAAGCCAAAGCTCCGGAGCGTTTGTTCCATCAAGGCTTTGATGCGGTCATTGCAGAGGTTCCCGATAGAACCCTCGTGAGTATGGTGGATGTTGTGGTTGGCCTGGAAGCTTCCCTGTTCAATCTCCAGTCCGACGGACTTGTAAGCATCGCGGAAGGGCATGCCTTCAGCGGCGCGTCGATTCACTTCCTCCACGGAGAAGATGGGGTCATACATCGGGTTGTCAAGGATATGCTCGTTGACTTCGATGTTTTCGATGATATAGGCCGTCATGCGCAGGCAGTCCTTCAGTTCGTCGAAGGCTGGCAAGAAGACCTCCTTGATGATTTGCAGGTCGCGAAAGTAGCCCACGGGTAGGTTGTTCATGATGAGCATGATCTGCTGTGGCAGGCTCTGCAGCTTGTTCGACTTGGCGCGAATCAGTTCGAAGACATCGGGGTTTTTCTTGTGCGGCATGATGCTTGAGCCGGTGGTACACTCCTTCGGTAATTTCACGAAAGAGAAGTTCTGCGAGTTGAACAGGCAGGCATCGTAGGCTAACTTGGTCAGTGTTCCGGCCACGGAAGCTAAGGCAAAGGCCACGTTGCGTTCCATCTTTCCGCGTCCCATCTGGGCATAGACCACATTGTAGTTCATGGAGTCGAAGCCCAGCAGTTCGGTGGTCATCTGTCGGTTCAGCGGAAACGATGAGCCATAGCCGGCAGCAGACCCCAGTGGGTTGCGGTTGCAGAGTTTGTAGGCAGCCTGCAGAAACAGCATGTCGTCGGTCAGAGACTCAGCATAAGCTCCAAACCAGAGTCCGAAACTGGAGGGCATGGCAATCTGCAGATGGGTATAGCCAGGCATGAGCACCTGCTTGTATTGTTCGCTTTTGGCGATGAGTTCGTCGAAAAGAGTCTTCACCAGTTCCACGATGTGGCGCAGTTCGGCTCGGGTGAACAACTTCAAATCTACCAGCACCTGGTCGTTGCGTGAACGGCCAGAGTGAATCTTTTTGCCGATGTCGCCGAGCTTTCTGGTCAGTAGCAATTCCACTTGGGAATGGACATCCTCCACATCGTCTTCGATGACAAACTCACCGCGCTCACATTGTGCATAGATGTCGCGCAGAGCATTCAGCAGCAGTGGCAGTTCTTCCTTGTTCAGCAGTCCGATGCTTTCCAGCATGGTGATGTGAGCCATGGAGCCCAGCACGTCGTACTTGGCCAGATAGAGGTCCATCTCGCGGTCGCGGCCAACGGTGAAGCGTTCAATCTCCTTGTTGACCTCGTAATTCTTTTCCCAGAGCTTCATGTTCTTAGTTTTTCTAGTATCTCTAGTATCTCTAGACTTTCTAGTATCTCTAGACTTTCTAGTATCTCTAGTAATTCTATTCTGCGGTTATCAGCTATAGTCGATCATTTGCAGGGCATCGGCAATTTTCTCCAGTCCCTCTTGCAGAGGTTTGGCCACCATGCCTTTGATAAAGGGATTGAGGTCGGCCTTGATGGTCAGCTTCATCTTGCTGGTGACATCGGTCACGGGCAGGAGCTGAATCCAGAAGTTGAATGGTACCGGACTTTGCTGTGCTTCAAACTTGATGGTTTTCGGTTCTTCTCTATCTACGATGCGCATGCTGATGCTGCCTACGGGTGGCACGCTGATGCTGATGGAGTCGTTGTCGAAGGCAAAGTCCTTCAGCTTGTCTTCCGGGATGCGGTCTCGCACCTTTTCTATGTTTTGCAGGTTACTCAGCATGTCATAGACGCGTTGCTGAGGAGCCTGAATCTCGCGAATGCTGCTTTCAAAAGTAGAGGACATGTTTTTTTTACTTTACTATTTTGCTATTCTCTATTCAAAAATCACTTTCCCCATGCTGCAGGGTCTTTACGCCATTGGTGGAGAAGTTCCACATCGTTGTCGGCGATGTAGCCGGTCTCCAGGGCCTGTTCCACAACATGTTCGTAGTCAGTCAGCGTGAGTAGTGTGACGCCGGCCTGTCTGAAGGCTTCCTCCGCTACAGGGAAACCGTAGGTATATGAGGCTACCATGCCCACCACCTCGCATCCATGTTTGCGGATGGCTTCTACGGCTTTCAGTGAACTGCCGCCGGTAGAGATGAGGTCTTCCACGACCACAACTTTTGCTCCGGGTTTCAGTTCGCCCTCAATGAGGTTCTCCAGTCCGTGATCTTTGGGCTTGGAGCGGACATAGGCAAAGGGCAGCATCAGAGCATCGGCCACGAGGGCACCCTGTGCAATGGCCCCTGTTGCAACGCCGGCCACGGCCTCAGCCTCTGGGAAGTTTTCCAGCACAAGGTGTGTGAGTTCCAACTTGACAAAGCTGCGCAGGTCTGGAAACGACAGCGTCTTGCGGTTGTCGCAGTAGAACGGAGACTTCCATCCGCTGGCCCATGTGAAAGGGTCGTTGGGTTGTAGTTTGATGGCCTTCACCTGTAGCAGGCGTCGGGCAAAATCTTTCTTGATTGCTGTCATGAGGGTTGACGGTCTTTATGGTGGGTTATACATGTTTATTCTTTTTCACTTTGAAACGGTCGAAACCTTCGCCATACACACCGATGACGGCACTTTGTGATACAAAGGCATTGGGGTCGATGGTGTTGATGAGTTCAAAGATTTTGGCGCTCTCGTTCTGCTTGGCCAGCACGAAGAGCATCTTTACCTCGCGGCCGGAATAGAAGCCGTGGGCATCAATGACGGTGCAGCCACGATGGGGGTCGTTGTTGATGCGCTTGCCAATTTCTTCGTATTTATCGGAGATGATGAAGAACTGTACGCTTCGTCGTAGGCTGTTTACCACCTGATCGACACAGAAGGCCGAGATGTAGAGCACCACATAGCCGTAGATGACGCGTTCCCAGTCTTTCAGCACGAAGTAAGAACTCGAGATGATAATGACGTCGCAGATGAGGATGATGCGTCCGAGCGATATGTCGCGATACTTGTTGATGATGGCCGCCACGATGTCGGTGCCTCCCGTAGAGCCGTTGGAACTCAGTCCCAGTCCGACACCCGTTCCGCAGAAGGCGGCGCCCAGAACTGCAGCCATGAAGGGCTGGTCGTGAAGCAGGTGGAGCGAGGCGGTGTAGTCGCGTGTCAGCGATAGCGAGGCGGTGAGCACAAAGACGGCATAGACTGTCTTCACGCAGAACTTCCAGCCCAGAATCTTCAGGGCAATAATCAGTAATCCTGCATTGATGACAAAGTAGCTCAACTGTGCCGGAATGTGCAGTGGGCTCCATTCCAGAATAGAGGAGATACCTGGCACGCCGCCCGTTGTGATGTTATTGGGCAGAAGAAATACCGACCATCCGATGCAGTAGCTGAGCATGGCGAAGGTGATCATCACATAGTCGCGAGCTTCTCGCATGATGGTTTTACGGCTTGGTGCATGTAGATTTGTCATGTCTATACAAATTTGTGGCAAAGTTAGTGCAATTTGCGCGCACAGCAAAATATTTCCTTTGATTTTTTGCAATAAATCAGTAGTTGTTGCGTTTTCGGTTATATGGAAGAGTCAAAAGGTAACGAGCGTCAGGTGCGCATGGCCTTTCTCATCCCGCTGTTCAAGGATGTCAGCCACTTCAAGCGTCTTCTCAGAGCATTGCCCGAGGAGGCCGATTTCTATGTGCATGTAGATGCCAAGGTCAGCGACGAGCCGTTTCGCCAGGCTGCTGCAGGCTACCGTGTCCACTTTGTGGAGAAGCGTTACAACATTGTCTGGGGCAGTTGCACACAAGTGTGGTCGCAGATGGAACAGATGCGAGCTGCCCTTGACAGCGGCATCGACTACGACTACTTCTTCATCATCAGCGGTCAGGACTATCCCCTTTGGAGTAACGACCGCATCCGCCGTTTCGTGTCGGAAAATCATAACCGCAGCTACCTGAAGGCCGTCTGCATGGTGGGACAGGGCTGGCACGCCCGGGGTTACCGTCGTTACTATTTCTTCCAGAATAAGCCTTGGCTTCCCGGTTCCTGGAAAAGCAAGTTTCGCGGGGTCTTGCGCCGGATTCTGACACCCGTGTTACGAAAGCCCTTAGCGTTCAATGCCGACGGCCATTACTACCGACTCTATAAAGGGTCCGACTGGTTTGGCATCACTCCACGCTTGGCGCGTCTTGTTGTCAACCGCTGGGACTCATCACCCAGCCTGCGTCGCTATTTCAAGACTGGCTTTGCCCCGTCGGAAACCTGCATCCAGACTATAGCCTTCAACTCCCCCCTGGCCGGTCAGTGCCTGCATGTGGAAGGAGGCTTCCAGAGTCTGACGGCACTGACCCCTCTGACCTTCATCGACTACAACCCCCTCATCAAAGAACTTGACGAGACTGATTTTCCTCGTCTGAAGGCCTCTGGCAAAATGTTTTGCCGTAAGGTGGTCAGTGGCAAGAGTGACCAGTTGGTTGCACTGATAGACCAGGAGCGTGGTGAATAAAAAATACATTTTTATTTGTGCGGATAAAATTTTTTATTACTTTTGCACACCTTTTGTTCCAAGAAATTCTTGGTAGAGGCGATGTGGCAAGCGCCAACGAAGAAAAGAGAACCATAAAAAACTCAATAATGAAACAATTAAGACTTTACATGCTTGCTGTGCTGGCAGTTTTTTTCGGCCAATCGTTGCAAGCAGTTGAGACTTTAGTGGAAAACACCAAGGCCTACACTCTGAAAACCCAACGAGGCGTCCTCGGCACACAAGGTGGCTATCTCACCTGTACCGCTAACCCCGACTTCAAGAACCAAGGTAAGTTTGCCGTCATCCGTTATGAAGGAAAAACCTATCTCTATAGCGTGAACGACAAGAAATTCACCTGTAAGGACGCACAGTCCTATGACACTCGTAACGGAGGTTGGTTCAACGTGCTGCTCTCCAACAGTTCGATTGAGCCGGTCACTTTCGTCAAGGGCAACAAGTTTGCCGACTACCCCTATGCGGTCAGCTCCAACGGACGGGCTTTCAACACCTATGTCAATACGCAAAAGGGCGTCTGCCTGAGCGGTTGGACAACCTATGACGCCGGCAACCAGTATGCTTTGTCAGACCCAGTCGATTTTAATCCCCAGGAGGCTCTCGCCACTCTCGAGGCTTTCTTCCACAGTGGCATCGAGGTGACTTACCGTGTCTATAATGTGGAAGAGTCTCTCTTGGAAGAGCAGAAACTGAGCGGCGTCGATGGAGAGGTTATCAAGACCGTTCCCACCTCTTTCGTCAGGCACGCCTTTACCATCTACACGGTGAAGAATCCCATTACCGTGAGTAAGCAGGGAGAGAATATCGTGGAGGTGGAAGCTGTCTTCCAGATGCCCTTCACTACCTCGTCGGATATGAACAATGCCCATTGGTATAACCTCACACTGCGCTCTGGTCAGGAATATGTCAACGCTGCCACGGGTTATAAGTGCAACCCCAATCCCACCATTGAACAACTTTTATCCCCCGAATATCAGTGGGCCTTCCAGGGTAATCCCTACGATGGAATCGTTGTTTTCAACCGAAGCGACCTGACTAAGACACTCTGCAAGAGTGGCGATGTGGCCGTGTTGGGCGACGGCATCTACAAGTGGAGGCTCGTGGAACATGCCAACGGCTTTCTGCTGGCCAACAACGAAGATGGAAAGTTCATCAACGCATACCAAGGCAGCGGCGGTCATCTGGCTTTCTGGAACAATGCCAATGATGTGAACAGTATCTTCAACATCAACGAGGTGGGCATCCAGACCAGCGTGAAGCTGAACTCCTCTGCCAAAGCGCGCCTGAATCTCTATCCCGCTCCGGCCGATAAGAGTAAGGGCTATGCTATGCTCATCATTCCTGGTGGCGGCTACGGCTATGTGGCTGGTGGCACAGAGGGTGCCGACTGGACCCCCATGCTCGGTGAACTCGGTTACACCTCGGCTGTGCTGACCTACACCACGCCTCCCACAGCCCCCGATGGTCCCTATAACGATGGCATGGCGGCCTTGAAATATTTACGCGACAATGCTGAGGTGCTTGGCATCAAGGCCGACAAGATTGGTGTAATGGGCTTCAGTGCCGGCGGTCATCTGGCCAGCACCATTGCCACCCATGCCGGTGCCACCGAGCGACCGGCTTTCCAAGTACTCTTCTATCCCGTCATCACTATGGATGCCACCTACACCCACCAGGGCTCTCGTGACAACCTGTTGGGCACCAATCCCTCGCAGCAACTTGTGGACTACTACAGCAACGAGAAGCAGGTGACAGCCGACACACCCCAGGCTTACATTTGTTGGGGTACCTCCGACCGCACCGTCCCGCAGGCCAACAGTGTCAACTATATCGAGGCTCTGAAGAAAGCAGGTGTTGCCGTCCATCAGTTGCCGCTGAACGTAGGTAACCACGGTTTTGGCTTCAAGACAGATTTTGCCTACCACAATCAGATTGTCAGCGACCTCACCACATGGCTGAAGGGACTGGAATCCCAGACCGATGGCATCGAATCGCTCTCTGCCGAAACGACACTGCAGGGTGACAAGACTTTCTACAACCTGACGGGACAGCGTGTCAGCAATCCACGTCACGGCATCTATATCAGCCATGGTCGAAAGTTTATCGTCAGGTGAGAGCCATTGGCCGATGGAAGAAAAATGCCGCCAAAAACACTGCTGCCATTAAACCTTTAGTATAGACGAGCGTCAAAAAGAACATGAATCGATTCTTTTTGTCGCTGGTGCTGTCACTGGTTGTGTGGACAGCATCGGCTCAAGTTACGCTCAATGGTAAGGTGTTGGATAAGAAAACCAATGCCCCGCTGGAGTTTGTAAACATCCGACTGACCACCGCTGCCGACACCTCGCGGATGGTTAAGGGTGCCATCACCGATGTGGAAGGACGCTTCCACCTGCAAGGGCTGGCCCCAGGAGACTATATCGTGACAGCATCCTACATGGGTTTCCGTGACACCCATCGCAAGGTGACAGTCGGCCGAGACCGACAGTCCTCGCTGACGCTCCACATGGCAGAAGACTCCCACGCCCTGAAAGAGGTGACCATCACCGGTCAGAAATCGACCATGAAGCTGGAGGTCGATCGCAAGTCGTTCGACGTAGGCCAGCTGGTGACCAATGCCGGAGCCTCGGCCAGCGAGGCCTTGGAGAACATACCATCGGTGGAAGTTGACAACGACGGCAACGTGTCGCTGCGTGGCAATACCAGTGTGGAGGTGTGGATCAACGGCAAGGCCAGCGGTCTGACCACCGACAACCGGGCGGAAATCTTGCAGCAGTTGCCGGCAGAGAGCATAGACCGCATAGAAGTCATCGACAACCCGTCAGCCAAGTTCTCGGCAGAAGGTTCTGCTGGTATCATCAATATCATTCTGAAGAAAGACCGAAAGCCCGGCTACTACGGCTCGGTGCAGGTGGGTGGCGACACCCGTGGCGGCGGACAGAGCAGCTTTAACATCAACTACAACTCCAGTCTGCTCGACGCCTATGTTAACGTGGGCTACCGCCACCGCCACGACAAGGGCAGGGCAGAGAGCACCACCAACTACCGCCAGAGCATGGAGCGCCAGCGGTACAGCACCGCCAGTACCAACCAAGGCAACAACCTCTTTTCGCGTGCTGGCATCACGCTGCATGCTACCCGGAAAGATGACATCTCGCTCAGCGGCATGATGATGAAGGGAGGTCGCCAGAGTTGGTCATCAACACCCTACTACTACTCACGCTATGACGCTACGGCCGACAGCTACCTGCCCACCCGCTTCATGCGTCGGGCCACCCACTCCTCAGGCGACATGAACATGTACTACGCAGAGCTGAACTACCGTCACAGCTTCACCGACACCCACTATCTCGACATTGTCGTGGACTTTAACCGATGGAAGTCGGACAACGACAACTTCTATCGTGACTCCACAGCGGTGACGGCATTGCCCGTGACCTATCTCTGGCAGAGCAGACCCATGCACATGAACAACCGCACCTGGGAGGTGAAGGTGGACTACGAGAACCCTATTACAGAACAGCTGAAACTGCAGGCTGGCTACCAGGGACGCTTCTCACACGAGAACACGCCGCAGGAGTCTTTCCTTGACGCCACCAGCTGGGAAGGACTGGCTCCCGTCTTCGATGCTGACTACTTCAACCGTTTCATCTATGACATGGACCTGCATGCCTTCTATGGCACACTGTCGTACAACAACGGAAAGTTTGGTGTCATGGCCGGCATGCGCGGAGAATACTGGAAGGTGAACACCGAGAGCTACAGCTGGGCACAGGAACAAGACCCGACGCTACGCGAGAAACCTTTCAAGAAAGACTACTTCGAACTGTTCCCAAGTGTGTTCCTGTCTTACCAGTTTACACCCAACGACCAGCTGCAGCTGAACTACACCCGACGTCTGCGCCGACCTTGGGGCGGACAGCTCAACTCCTTCAAGAACACGCAGGATGCCACGATGATAACCTTCGGAAACCCCGAACTGACACCAGAATTCTCCAACAGCTTCTCACTGAACTACCTTCGCACCTGGACTGAGCACTCCATGATGCTCAGTGCCTACTACCGGCCTACGACCGACGTGATGCAACGCATCAACTGGCAGACCGGAGGCATGATGTATCAGACCAGTGTAAACGTGGCACGCAGCATCAGCGAAGGCATGGAGCTGACGGTGAAGAACCGCTTGTTCCGTAGTCTGGACCTGACAACCTCCGCCAATGCCTACTACTATAAGTTGAAAGGTTTCCTCTATCCTATAGACGGACAGACGGTCAGCAGTGAGGGCAACCACAGCTTTACCTGGAATGCCCGAATGACGGCATCATTGCTGTTGCCCTACAGCATTTCTATACAGGCTACGGGCCGCTACCGCTCACGACAGGCCACCGTCCAAGGCTTCCGAAAGCCCAGCTACGGTTTGGACCTCGGCGCAAGGAAGACGTTCTTCAACAAGGCACTGACCATTGCCGTGAACTGCCGTGATGTGCTCAATTCGCGTAAATGGGAGAGCATCACGGAGAGCGACACCTTCAGCCGACATCAGCTGAACAAGCGCGGCTCGCGAAAGGTGAACCTCACGCTGACCTACAGCTTTGGCAATATGAATGCCAAGAAGAAGAACGGCCAAGACAACCAGCAGGGTGAGGAGGATGATCCTTCAAGCAGCTATGGCAGTATGGGCGAGGAATAGCTATAAGCGTTAAAAAATAGGAGAAATCTTCTTTTGTTCTCTCATTTTTGTCTATCTTTGTAGCGTAAATCAAGACAACAGAAATGAAGAAAAAGCTATTACTTGGGGCCGTCATGCTTATATGCTGTGTGACAGGCATGGCGACGGAACGTCCGAAACTGGTGGTCGGACTTGTGGTGGACCAGATGCGCTGGGACTATCTGTACTATTACTATGACCGCTTCGGTGAGGGCGGACTGAAGCGTCTTCTCGACGAGGGCTTCAGTTGTGAAAACACACAAATCAACTATCTTCCCACGGTGACGGCTATCGGCCACGCCAGTATCTATACCGGCAGTACGCCGTCGCAGCATGGAATCTGCGGCAACAACTTCATGGAAAAGGGACGCGACCGCTACTGTTGTGGTGACGAGACTGTGAAAGGAGTCGGCACAGACGACAGTGCCGGCCAGATGTCACCCCGCAACATGCTGGCCAACACCATTGGCGACCAGCTGAAGCTCGCCACCGACTTCCAAGCCAAGGTCATCGGTGTCGCTCTGAAAGACCGTGCTGCCATCTTGCCCGCCGGCCATGCCGCAGATGCTGCCTATTGGTTTGACAAGAGCGTCGGTCACTTCATTACCAGCACTTACTACATGAAGCAGTTACCTGACTGGGTAAAGCGCTTCAACAAGGAGAACCAGACTAAGCCGGGCGAAGACATGAAAATGAAGCCTGAAGGTGTGACCCTGACCTTCAAGATGGCTGAGGCGGTGCTGGAGAATGAGCAGATGGGGCGTCACGACGTGACAGACATGTTGACAGTGAGCATCTCTTCAACCGATGCCATCTCTCACGAATACGGAACTCGTGCCGACATCACGAAGGAGGCCTACAGACAGTTGGACCGCGCCATGGCACATTTCTTCCAGACTCTCGACGAGAAGGTGGGCAAGGGACAGTGGTTGCTGTTTCTGTCTGCCGACCACGGCGGTGCCCATGCTCCGCAGTATATGCGCCAACACAAACTTCCGGCTGGCGGATGGGATGGAAATGCACTGTTCAATGCTGCCAACAAGCGGCTGGCAGAGAAGTATGGTGTTGAAAAACTGCTCTGTGGCAAATATGGGGACTTCATATATATAGACCATGCCAAAGTTCGTCAAGCAGGCATCTCCTTGGATGATGTCAAACGCGAGACCATCGATGAGTTCATGACCTGTGACACACTGCTCTATGTCGTTGACTGCGCACAGGCGGCCACAGCTCCGATTCCGCAGCTCATCCGTGAACGCATTGTGAATGGCTACAACCGGTTGCGCACCGGAGACCTTTTCTGTCTGCCACGCCCACAAATGTTCAGTTGGACCTTCAGCGACAGCTATCGTGGCACCACCCATAGCGAGTGGAACCCCTACGATGCCCACATCCCCTTGGTCTTCATGGGATGGCATGTCAGCCATGGTGAAACCAACCTGCCCACTCGCATCGTCGATATCGCCCCCACAGTCTGTGCCATGCTCCATATACAAGCACCCAATGCTTGCATGGGCGACCCCATACTGTCGCTTACACACTAAACAGGAGTACCCTTGGTGACAACAATAATAACGAAAACCTAACAAAAGCCGAATATGAAACGAAAACTGATGAGCGTCGTGTTGACGATGTGTGCCTTGTTGCCTGCGGCCCTGCAGGCGCAAAACAAATGGATTGATGTGACAGCCAACTATATCACCAATCCGGGCTTCAACGACGGAACCTACAACGGGTGGACCATGAACCGCTACTACTATGGTGGAGGTTCTGTGAACCTCAGAGCCGGTGTCATGGAATGTTGGAACGACGCCTTCTTGTTGAAACAGACCATTCAGAACCTGCCGGCCGGAAACTACCGGCTGACAGCCAACGGATTCTTTCGAACCAAGGCCAACGCAGAAGCTTTTGCCGAATATGAGAACAAGACAGAAAACATCACGGCCTACCTCTATGCCGGCAACAACCAGGTAGCCCTGAAGAGCCTTTACTCTTCTGAACTCAGCAGCAATGAGAACGGCAGCTGGATGACTCAGAGTACGAAGGATGGACAGTATCATATATTTGCCAACACCATGGAGACCGCTGCTATTGTATTTGATAATGGCGGGCTGGTGAACACCATCGAGTTTTCTCATGAGGGCGGCAGCCTCGATATCGGCATCGTCAATGGCGAGTGGACAGAAAACTGCTGGTGCCTCTGGGATAGCTTCAAGTTGGAGTGGTATGGACAGCAGACCAGCGTATCGAGCGTCATCATGTCAACAACGGCCGAGACACTGACGGTAGGACGGAAGTTGCAACTCTCTGCCACGGTGCTGCCTGCCGCAGCGACCAACAAACAGTTGGAGTGGACTTCCAGTAACCCTGCAGTGGCCTCAGTTGACGAAAACGGACTGGTGAAAGCCCTGTCTGTCGGCTACAGCGTGATAACCGCTAAGTCAACAGACGGCAGTAACAAGTCGGCCAAGTGTACGGTTACCGTGCAGGCCAAGCAGCGTCCACAGGGCGAAGGACTGACATGGATAGACCAGACGGAGAACTATATCGTGAATCCCAGCTTCGACAACAACAGTGATGCCGGCTGGACGACAGGTGCTGGCAAGAAGGTTGAAAATGAATGCATGGAGTTCTGGAACGTCACCAGCGATGTCTATCAGATCATCCGCGACCTGCCTGCAGGCTGGTACCGCCTGTCTGCCAACGCTTACTATCGCGTCACGGAGAACAACAATGGCTTCCCGAACTATCAGAAAGGTCAGGAAGTCATCACTGCCGTACTCTATGCCGGTGATGACGAAGAAACCCTGGCCAGTGTCTATTCAGACCACATGCCCGACAACCTTGACAACTACTCCGGTTGCTGGTCAACATGGGTGTGGGATGAGGCAAAGCAAGACTGGACCGACTTCTATTTCCCGAATTCTATGGCTACAGCCAGCATCTGCTTCGACGCTGGGAAATATCACAACGAATTGGAATTTCAGCATGATGGAGGCGACCTGCGCATTGGTATCAAGAACTATTCTAACCAGTATAGCAGCTGGTGTATCTTCGACAACTTCAAACTGGAACGCTATGATCAGAGCGTGGCCGTGACTTCTGTCACGCTCGACAAGACTTCTGCCAGTATGATTGTCGGTGAACAATTGCAGCTGCATGCTACCGTGTTGCCTGAAAACGCCTCTGTGAAGAAACTCAACTGGATAAGCTCTAAGCCCGATGTGGCTACCGTTGACCAAAACGGTCTGGTACAGGCTGTCGGAAAAGGCACTTCCTATATCCGTGTATTGGCTACCGATGGATCCAACTGCACTACACTCTGCATCCTGACCGTCAATCGCAATAAGGCCACGGCAGAGAACCTCATCATCAACGAAATCATGCCATCCAACGTCGATGACTTCGTGAGCCCGGCTTTTAACTTCGATGGCTGGGTGGAACTCTACAACCCCAGCGACCAGGCTGTGGAGATCAGTGAGCTATACATCAGTGATGACCCGTTGAACCTTAAGAAGTGGTTTACGCCGAAAGATATGGGTACCATTCCGCCCAATGGTTATAAGCTCGTCTGGTTTGACAGTGCAGACATCATACATACCAACGCCTTCTTCAGTCTTGACACCGATGGCGGTACGCTGTGCATCAGCGATGAGAACGGAAAACTCATCACCCAGCAGGCCTTCCCCGTGGGACTTGAGCGTACCAGCTATGCACGCACCACCGACGGAGGCACGTCATGGAGCTATACGGACACACCGACGCCGGGCGCCTCCAACAACACGGCAACCTATGCTGCTGCCCAACTCGGTGCGCCCATCGTGGATCAGCCTTCACAACTTTTCACCACCAACCTGAGTGTCAACGTGCAGGTGCCGGCCGGTGTCACCCTTCGCTACACGCTCGACGGAACAACTCCAACTTTGGAAAACGGTGAAACCAGCACAAGCGGACAGTTCAGCATCTCAGAAACCACCATGCTGCGACTGCGCTACTTTGCCGAAGGCTTCCTGGCTTCGCCAGTGACATCACGGTCGTATATCTACCGCAATCTCGACTACTCATTGCCCAGCATCTCTGTAGTCTCTGACCCGAAGTTCCTCTATGACAATACCATCGGCATCTATGTCGATGGCATCAATGGAAAACCAGGTAACGGGCAGGCCTCTGCCAAAAACTACAACATGAACTGGCAGCGCCCGGTGAACTTCTCTTACCTGGATGCTGACGGCCAGATGGTCTTCAACCAGGATGTCAACATGGAAATCTGTGGCGGATGGAGCCGTGCCAACAACCCTCACTCCTTCAAGCTGAAAGGTAATAAGGAGCTGGGCGGTGACAAGAAGCTTCCCTATCCGTTCTTCGATGAAAAACCCTTCATCCGCAATCGCACCTTGCAGATTCGTGGAGGTGGTAACGACAATAGTAGCCGCTTCATTGACCCCGCGCTGCAGACTATCGTGCAGCGAAGCGGCATCGATATCGACGGACAAAGCTACCAGCCCACCCACCTCTTCTTGAACGGACAGTATATGGGTGTGATGAACATGCGAGAGCCAAACAACAAACACTTTGTCTTTGCCAACTACGGATGGGATGATGATGAGATAGACCAGTTTGAACAGTCTCCCGACTCCGGCTATGTGCAGTCGTGCGGCACCTACGACAGCTTCGACCTGCTGGTCAACCTCTCGGCCTCTGCTGCCAACAGCGAGACCTATGAGGAGATACGGCAGATGCTCGATATCGACGAATACATCAACTACATGGCCTGCGGCTTCTACCTGAGGCGCAATGACTGGATTCGTAACAACGTGAAGGGCTTCCGTCATCAGGACAACGGACGCTTCCGTTTCGTCAACTATGACCTCGATGGTGCACCAGGTGGCTTCACGTTCGACACGTTCATGTCGTGGGAGTTCAACTACCGATACGACAGACTCTACCCGTCAGGCACCTACATCTACCAGGACAACCGACTTGTCACACTCTTCAAGAACCTGTTGCAGAATGCTGAGTTCAAACGGCAGTTCATTGACACCTACTGCATCATGGGCGGTAGCGTTTTTGAGGCTAACCGCTGTACGGAAATCATTGATGAGCTGGTAGAGAAGGTCGCGCCAGCCATGCAGCTCACGGGCATGTATCCCAGCAGCTCCAGTTCGCTGAAGCGCAATCTCAGTGCCCTGCCCAATACGTCCATCAGCATGCTGAAGGATTTTGCCACCTTCGGACTGTCTTCTACGACACCGCAGGATGCTGTCTTGCAGAGCGATGTGACGGGTGCCTCTATATATATAAATAATGTAAAGGTTCCCACAGGCTATTTCAACGGTAAGCTGTTTGCTCCGGCTGTCATCAGGGCAGAGGCTCCTGCCGGTTATAAGTTCCTGGGATGGGCTTCGGCCTACGGCTCTTCCACGGAGACAACGCTGCTGAGCAAGGGTTCACGATGGTACTACTATGACAAGGGCTCGCTCGACAACACTTCTTGGATGGCCCGCAACTATTCCACCAATTCCTGGTCGCAGGGCAACGCTCCTCTTGGCTATGGCTTTAATGACATCGCCACAACCATGAACTATGGAAACGATAGCCGCAACAAGAGACCGACCTATTATCTCCGTACCACGCTGAACCTTGCTTCGGCTCCAAAGACCACCGATGTCATCCAGATGAACTACACCATTGACGACGGTTTCATCGTCTATGTCAACGGCACAGAGGCGGGCCGCTATAACATGCCGTCGGGAACGGTAAGCTATAGCGCCTATACACCTACCTGGGCTAATGCCAACCCCGAGACAGGCTCCATGCAGCTGCCCGTAAACCTCTTTCAGAAAGGCAACAATGTCATCGCCGTAGAGGTACACAACTACAGTGCTACCAGCAGTGACATCATCTTCGATGCTGAGATTACCACCACAGGAGGTGGCAATCAGACAGAAGACTACTATTCCACCGACACAGAGATTGACCTGCCAGCAGGAACGGTCAATCTCACAGCTTGTTACCAGCCTCTCGATGTTGCCGAGCGCCAAGCTATGGGCATGAACCCCGTGCGTATCAATGAGGTCAGCGGAAGCAATGACTCCTATATTAATGAGTATTTCAAGAAGAACGACTGGGTGGAACTCTACAACACCACCGACGAGGAGATCGACGTGGAAGGCATGTATCTGACAGACAACTTGACCAACTTGACCAAATACCAGATTACGGCTGCTGGAACGGGTGTCAACACCAAGATTCCGGCTCAGGGATACCTGGTCATCTGGTGTGACAAGCTGAACACAACCTCTCAGGCTCTTCACGCCTCGTTCAAGGTTGACGGCGATGGTGGAGTGCTGGCCCTGACCGCTGCCGACAAGAGCTGGACTGACACCTTGGCCTACTCGGCTCACGACGCACGAACCACCATCGGACGATATCCAGACGGCGCAGCCGATGTCTATGCCATGAATGTGGCCACTATCAACAAACAAAACATCCTTACTTCTTATGCTCAGCGTGAAGAGGCTGACATTTCCACGGGTATCACCCGTCCGACATTCATCTCTGCCTCCAACGGCTTCCGCATTCGCTATGCTGATGCCGCACTGGTGCTCAAGGCCGAAGATGCTGAATATGCCACCGTTGAGGTGTTCGCTGTCAGCGGACAGAGTATGATGAAGACTGCCGTCAGTCTGCGTGGCGGGCTGGGCATGGTTGACGTTGCTTCGCTGCCTGCAGGCTTCTATGTGGCTCGCGCCGTTGATGCCAATGGTAATCGCGTCAGTTGCAAGTTCATGAAATAACGTGATAGGTTTCTATAATGCTGGTAAAGACATATTGCGCCGCTGTCAACGGCATGGATGTGACAACGGTAACCATCGAGGTGAGCATCCACATGGGGGTGATGTATCGTTTCACGGGACTGGGAGACACGGCTGTCAAGGAGGGACGCGACCGTATCGCGGCTGCCTTGCAGCATATAGGTTACAAATTTCCGCATGGTGATGTCACGGTCAACATGGCACCGGCAGACCTGCGCAAGGAAGGCTCCTCCTTTGACCTTCCTCTGGCCGTTGCCCTTTTAGCGGCAAGTGGAAGCATGGAGTGTCCGGACTTGGAACGCTATATGCTGGTGGGAGAATTGGGCCTTGACGGAGCACTGCAACCTGTCAAGGGTGCCCTGCCCATCGCCATCCGTGCCAGGGCGGAACATTTCAAGGGCCTCATCGTTCCTGCACAGAATGTTCGTGAGGCCGCTGTGGTCAACAACCTGGAAGTCTATGGCATGGAGAACTTGTCACAAGTCATAGACCTGCTTTCCGGTCGAGAACATTTTGACCCCATGGTCATAGATACCCGCAAAGAGTTCTATGAGCAGCAGACCCGTTTTGAACTTGATTTCTCCGACGTGCGCGGTCAGGAGAGTGTAAAACGCGCCTTGGAAGTGGCTGCTGCCGGTGGTCACAATATCGCCATGGTTGGACCGCCAGGTAGCGGCAAGTCGATGATGGCCAAGCGCCTGCCCAGCATCTTGCCTCCTCTGACACTGGCAGAGAGCCTGGAAACGACGCAGATACATAGCATCGCAGGAAAACTGGGACGTGATGTCTCGCTTATCTCTCAGCGTCCCTTCCGCGCTCCTCATCATACCATCTCACAAGTAGCCCTTGTGGGAGGTGGCTCCTCTCCTCAGCCGGGAGAGATATCACTGGCCCACAATGGAGTACTCTTCGCTGACGAGTTGCCGGAGTTCAACAAACAGACGCTGGAGGTGTTGCGCCAGCCGCTGGAAGACCGCAAGATAACCATCAGTCGCGCCAAATACAGTGTGGAATACCCTGCATCCTTCATGTTTGTTGCCTCCATGAATCCTTGTCCCTGTGGCTACTATGGAGACCCCACCCACAACTGTGTCTGTACGCCCGGTCAGATACAGCGCTACATGAACAAAATCTCTGGTCCACTGCTCGACCGTATAGACATCCACTGCGAAATCCAGGCCGTACCCTTCGCCCAACTGTCTCAGATGCAGCCCGGCGAACCCTCGGCCGTCATCCGCGAGCGTGTCATCCGTGCCCGCAACATCCAGACCCAACGCTTCAGTTCCCTTCCTAAGCAGGGAGGGCAGGGCAGGGTTTATTGCAACGCCCAGATGACCGAGCGCATGATCCACGAGTTCGCCGAGCCCGATGCCGAAAGCCTCGACATGCTCCGCATGGCCATGGAGCGCCTGAAGCTCTCCGCCCGCGCCTACAGCCGCATCCTCAAGGTGGCACGCACCATCGCCGACCTCGCAGGCTCGGAGAAGGTGGAATCCATTCACATCGCCGAGGCCATCGGTTATCGTAACCTTGATAGAGGCGACTGGGCTGAGCGAGGGATATAATACACAAAAGGTATAAGATATATGGACGAGCAGCAGAATATTATCATTTACCGCACGGCAGATGGTCGGGCATCGGTAGCACTCTATGCCAAGGATGGCAAGATATGGCTGAACCAGCAGCAGATGGCAGAACTTTTTGCCACCTCGAAGCCAAACATCAGTATGCACATAGCTAACATACTGAAAGAAAATGAGTTATACAAAGATTCAGTTGTTAAGGAATTCTTAACTACTGCTGCTGATGGAAAGAACTACAACGTGGTTTTCTACTCTTTGGAGATGATTATCGCCGTAGGATACCGTGTCCGTGGAATACGAGGTACTCAATTCCGCCAGTGGGCAACAGAACACTTGACGGAATATCTCGTAAAGGGTTTCACGATGGATGATGAACGACTGAAGAATCCTGATGGCAGGCCCGACTACTTCGATGAGTTATTAGTTCGCATCCGCGACATACGTGCATCTGAAAAGCGCTTCTATCAGAAGGTACGCGAC
>CAMNOK010000034.1 GCA_946546825.1 uncultured bacterium | reverse complement strand
AAAAAGGAAAAGGAAATGACGGAGATATTTGGTGACCTCACAAATTATTCGTAAATTTGCACACCTGTTAGCGATGGAGTCCATGTCGCTATGGAGGCATTGGCTTCCATTCGCTTGACAGGTGGACTTTAGAAAAAACATAAGAAGCAAAGAAAGAAGAACGAATATGAGAAGCAGAACAGCCAATTGGTTTGAGTGTGTGGTGCGCTATGAGCGCCAGATGGAAGACGGAATGAACAAGAAAGTTTCAGAGCTCTACGTCGTAGATGCCTTGTCTTTCGGAGAGGCTGAAGAACGCATCACTGGAGAGATGTCGGCCTATGTCAGCGGCGAGTTTGAAGTGAAGAACATCACGCCTGCCGCCTATGGGGAGATATTCTTCAGCGAAAACGACAACGATGACCGCTGGTACAAGGCCAAGCTGAGTTTCATCACCATTGACGAGAAGACCGAGAAGGAGAAGCGCTCTACGGTGACCTATCTCGTTCAGGCCGCCACCTTCAACGGTGCCGTGAAGAATATAGAAGAGGTGATGAGCGGCTCACTGGTCGATTATGTCATTGCCAACATCTCAGAAACCAAGATTATGGACGTCTATGAGCATCAGACAAAATCTTCAGAAAGTAAGCCAGAGTTTGCCTGACGGCGTACGCCTTGTGGCGGTCAGCAAATTCCATCCCGTCGAGGAACTGCAGGAGGCCTACGATGCTGGCCAACGCGTCTTCGGCGAGAGTCATGAGCAGGAGCTCTCCCGCAAGGTGGAGCTTCTGCCCAAGGATATAGAGTGGCACTTCATAGGCCATCTGCAGACCAACAAGGTGCGTTTCATAGCTCCCTACATCACGATGATCGACGCGGTCGATTCCCTGCGCCTGTTGCGCGAAATCAATAAGCAGGCCTTGCGTTGCGGCCGTGTCATTGACGTGCTGTTGGAACTTCATATTGCAGAAGAGGCAACCAAGTATGGACTCTCGTTGGACGAATGTCGTGAGCTGCTCTCAGAAGGAGAATGGAGACAGATGGCGGGCGTGCGTATCAGGGGACTGATGATGATGGCTTCTCATGTTGATGACGAAGACCAGATTCGGCGGGAGATGACCACCGCCGCCCAATTCTTCGACGAGGTGAAGCAGACCTTCTTTGCCAACGACGAGGCCTTTTCCGAGCGCTCCTGGGGCATGAGCGATGATTATCCCATTGCCGTGAAGTGCCGCTCTACGATGGTGAGAGTGGGAACCATGATCTTCGGTCCGAGAGAATACTGACAGCAAACGCCCCATGAGGGGACTCATAGAATAACGAAGCCGACAAGATGAACAACGAAGTGAAAGTTAAGGAAGCACATGTGGCTCAGGCTGCCGAACAAGGCATGGACGAGTTTCTGCAGGTGTTTGTCGATGCCATCAGAGAAACCGTTGGAACAGAGCTGACGTCAGAGAGTATGGCTCGTCTCAATGCCGACCAGATTACGCTGTTGGCCTATGTCATGTTGCGAGATGAAGTGATGGATGGAGGCTTCGTGCAGCTCATCCACAATGGCTACGGTCCTTTCTTCTTCCGCAACCCCTTTGCCAAGGCGGTGAGAGAGTGGGGGCTTCGCGACCTCTACAAGCTGGTCAACAGAGCTCACAAACTCTACAACCTCTACCACAAGGATATTGAACAAGACTGCACAGATGAGGAGTTCATGGCCCTCTTCGAGCGTTTCCAGGCTTTTGACGATCTGGACGATGAATTTGTGGAAAACGAGGAAGAGTGGACAATCCTGGTGGCACAGTATATCGATGAACATCTGGAAAATTTTGCACAGATAGATGAATAAGCAACAAGAGGAACTCCGCAAGAAGAGTCCTGTACAGATCAAGAACAGGAAGGCAGCCTTCGAATATTTCTTTGTCGAGGAGCTGACGGCTGGCATCGTCCTCACCGGAACGGAAATCAAGTCTATTCGTGCCGGCAAGGCCTCGCTTGTTGATACCTATTGTTATATTGACCGTGGCGAGATATGGGTTAAGGGAATGAATATATCGCCCTATTTCTATGGCTCCTATGCCAACCACGAAGCCAAACGCGAACGTAAACTTCTGCTGACGAGCCGCCAGATCAGAAAACTGGCCGATGCCATTAAGCAACCAGGCTATACCATTGTACCCACCCTTATCTTTATCGATGAAAACGGGCGCGCTAAAGTGGATATAGCCCTATGCAGGGGTAAGAAGCAATATGACAAGCGGCAGACCCTCAAGGAGAAGGAAGACCGAAGGGAGATTGATCGCGCTTTTAAGATTAGTGTATAGCAAACGCATGAGCAAAACCATCCGACAGCTTGCCCAAGAGAAAATTCTCATACTCGACGGAGCTATGGGAACCATGATTCAGGAGTATCAGCTCTCTGAGGCAGACTTTCGGGGGGCACGCTTCCCTCACCACGAAGTACAACTGAAAGGAAATAACGATGTACTGAATCTTACGCGTCCCGATGTCATCCTCGATATCCATCGCCGCTATCTCCGCGCCGGTGCCGACCTGATAGAAACCAACACTTTTTCTTCGCAGCGAGTATCTCAAGCCGACTATCGGCTCCAATCAACAGTCCGAGAGATGGCTTTGGCCGGAGCACGTTTGGCTCGCCAGGCCGCCGTCGAGTTTTCCACCGAGGAAAAGCCCCGCTTCGTGCTCGGCTCCATAGGGCCGACCAACAAGACCTGCTCTATGAGTCCCGACGTGTCGAACCCTGCGGCACGCGATATCACTTTTGACGAACTTCACCAGGCCTATTGCGAACAGATGGAAGCCCTCATGGAGGGTGGGGTTGACGGCTTCCTCATAGAGACCATTTTTGACACGTTGAACGCCAAGGCCGCCATTTGTGCCGCCTTGGATGTCATGCAACGATGTGGTCGGGAAGTCCCTTTGATGCTCAGCGTGACGGTGGCCGACTTGTCCGGACGCACGCTGAGTGGCCAGAGCCTGAAGGCTTTTCTGGCCAGCATCAGTTCATACCCCATATTTTCCGTCGGGCTGAACTGCTCTTTCGGTGCCCGCGAGATGAAAGCCTACCTGAAAGAACTTGCCCGCTACACACCTTATTATATCAGTGCCTATCCGAATGCCGGTCTCCCTAACTCCATGGGGCAGTATGATGAAACCGCGGAGAGCATGTCTCCACAGGTGCAGGAGTTTATCGACGAGCAGCTTGTCAATATTCTCGGAGGCTGTTGCGGCACCACTGATGAGTTCATCGGTCGCTATGCACGAATGGCTGAAGACAAGACGCCGTTCCGTCCTCATGCCTTCCCTCAGTTCATCCAGCTTTCCGGCCTTGACGCCATGGAGACAGAGGTCCGCTTTGTCAACGTGGGAGAACGGTGCAACGTGGCCGGTTCGCGAAAGTTCCTGCGACTCATCAAGGAAAAAAACTACGAAGAAGCCCTCACCATTGCGCGCAAGCAAGTGGAAGACGGCGCGATGGTTATCGACATCAATATGGACGACGGGTTGATCGATGCCCGCAAGGAGATGGTGAATTTCCTCAACCTCATTGCCGCTGAGCCTGAGATAGCGCGCGTGCCAATCATGATCGACTCTTCTGACTGGCATGTCATCACTGCCGCCTTGAAGTGTGTTCAGGGAAAGTCTGTTGTCAACTCCATATCTCTCAAGGAAGGTGAAGATGTTTTCAGGTCGCGCGCACAAGACGTGATGCGCTATGGAGCCGCCGTAGTGGTGATGTGTTTTGACGAACAAGGGCAGGCGACCACCTACGAGCGTCGCATAGAGATTGCCGGGCGTGCCTATCACATTCTCACCCAAGAGGTTGGCATGAACCCCTCCGACATCATCTTCGACCCTAACATTCTGGCCATTGCAACAGGTATGGAAGAACACAATGCCTATGCCCGCGACTTCATTCGTGCCACAGATTGGATTCACACCCACCTGCCCGGTGCCCATGTCAGCGGAGGCGTGAGCAACCTCTCATTCTCCTTCCGTGGAAATAACTATATCAGAGAAGCCATGCATGCCGTATTTCTTTATCATGCCATTAAGGCAGGTATGGATTTTGGCATTGTCAACCCCGCTTCCAAGATTACCTATTCAGACCTTCCACCGGAACAACTGAGCATCATCGAGGATGCCATACTATGTCGGTCAAAGCATGCCGCCGATGATTTGTTGGCCTTGGCGGCATCTGTTATGACGGAGAGTGGGGGAACGACCGCTGATGCCGGTGCTGAACAAGAGTCGTGGCGCTCCCTGGAGTTGAAAGAGCGTCTCGCATACTCTTTGAGGAAAGGAGTGACCGAATATCTGGAGGCCGACCTGAAAGAAGCCTTGGAGAGCTATCCGCATGCGGTTGACATCATACAAGGCCCTCTGATGGATGGCATGAACCAAGTGGGGGAACTTTTTGGCCAGGGTAAGATGTTCCTGCCTCAGGTCGTGAAGACAGCGCGTACCATGAAAACGGCTGTAGCCATCCTTCAGCCCTATTTTTCAAAGGATGTCTCCTTGCGCAAGGCGGGTACGGTAGTCCTGGCCACGGTGAAGGGCGATGTCCACGACATTGGGAAAAACATCGTTTCCGTTGTGATGGCTTGCAACAACTATGAAGTAGTAGATCTCGGAGTGATGGTTCCGGCCGAGGAAATCGTGGCTAAAGCTATTGAGGTGAAGGCCGATGCCGTGGGTTTGAGCGGCCTTATCACGCCCTCTTTGGAAGAGATGGTTCATGTGGCCGAAGAGATGGAGAGGGCAGGCCTTCATATTCCCATCCTTATTGGAGGTGCGACCACCAGTCAGCTCCATTGCGCCCTGCATATAGCTCCCGTCTATAGCGGCCCTGTGGTGTGGATGAAAGATGCCGCTCAGAACGTAGTGGCAACGGCCCGTCTTCTTAATCAGCAGGAAAAAGAGAACTATGTGCGTCAGATTGATGAAACCTATCGCATGTTGAAGCTTCATCATCAGCAACAACAGGAGCAGCTGCGGTCGCTGGATGAGGCCAGACGTAACCGACTCAAACTTTTTGAATCATGATAAAGACTATAGTATTTGACTTTGGTGGTGTTGTTATAACGCTCGACCATGCCCAGGCCGTCAGAAACTTTGAGGCGTTAGGGTTGAAAGATGCCGCAGCCCAGCTCGACCCCTACACACAGCAGGGCATCTTCGGTGATTTAGAGATGGGACTCATCAGCGGTGAGGATTTCCGTTCACGTCTCAGTGAGATGGTTGGCCGCAACGTGACCTATGACGAGTGCCGAAAGGCGTGGCTAAGCTATCATTGTGACCTGCCCAAGCGCAATCTTCAGGCTCTTCTGAAGTTGAGGGAAGAGGGCTATCGAGTTGTCATGCTCTCCAACACCAATGAGTTTATGCAGAGCTGGGCGGAGAGTAACGAGTTTGACGGCGAAGGCCATAGCATACGCCACTACTTCGATGCCATTTACAGAAGTTACGAATTGAAGATGATGAAACCCGCCGACCGCATCTTCCGCTATGTGCTTACCCAGGAACAGATATTTCCATCGGAGACACTCTTCGTAGATGACGGCCCGCGCAATGTGGCTACTGCCAGTCAGATAGGATTTAAGACTTTCTGTCCGGAGAATGGAGCCGACTGGACAAAGGAAATCTATTCTTATCTGGTTTGACAATCCTTAGCGATTCCCGTATCCGTAGGGCGAAATGATGCTTTCCGGTGTTTTCAGCCTTGTCGGGATTGGATATCGCAGAGCTCCATCCATCTGAGCGTCTTCTCTTCAATGATGTCGTTGAGCAGGGGGAGACGTTTGCTTTTTTCCACCAGTTCGTCAACGGCGAGCTGGCCGCTACAGAGGGAATCCTCCAGCTGTTTCTTCTCGTCTTCCAGTGCCATGATGTCTTTTTCCAACTGCTCAAATTCCAGTCTTTCCTTGTAGGTCATCCTGCCTGCTGAAGAGGTGTGCTGGCGTTTGGGTTTCTGCCCGGAGGCTTTGGAAGTCTCCGTTTTAGCGGTTTTCTTGTCGGTTAGCGATTTCCATTCCCGGTATTGTGAGTAGTTGCCTGGGAAATCCTGAATATTGCCCTGCCCGTGAAACACCAGCAGGTGATCAACCACTTTGTCGGTGAAGTAGCGGTCGTGACTCACCACGATGACACATCCAGGGAAGTCCTGTAAGTATTCTTCCAGCACCTGCAATGTCTGTATGTCGAGATCGTTGGTAGGCTCGTCGAGCACCAGGAAGTTGGGGTTGCTCATCAGCACCGTGCAGAGATATAGTTTGCGCTTTTCTCCGCCGCTCAGTTTATAGACATAGTTGTGTTGTTGTTCAGGCGTGAACATGAAGTATTGCAGGAATTGCGATGCCGTGAAATGCCGTCCGCGTCCCAAGTCGATGTATTCAGCAATGTCTTTGATGATGTCGATGACCTTTTGGTCTTCACGGAACTTCAGTCCTTCTTGTGAGAAATATCCGAAGCGCACCGTCTCTCCGATGTCGAACCGCCCTCCGTCGGGCGACTCAAGACCCAGAAGCAGCTTGATGAAGGTTGATTTTCCTGTTCCGTTGTTGCCTACGATGCCCATCTTCTCAAACCGGGCGAAGTTGTAGTAGAAATCTTTCAGGATGACACAGTCGTTGGAGTAAGCCTTCGACACATACTGACATTCAAATATCTTGCTTCCTATATAGACATTGGAAGCCTTCAGGCGCATTTGCCGTTCTTCCACTCTCTGTTTGGCTTTCTTTTCCAGCTCGTAGAAGGCCTCCTCCCGGTAGCGGGCTTTGTGACCCCTTGCCTGAGGCATGCGTCTCATCCATTCCAGTTCGGTTCGGTAGAGGTTGTTAGCCCTTGCGACTTCTGCCTGAAGGTTGTCGATGCGTAGTTGTCGCTTCTCGAGATAGTAGGCATAGTTGCCACGATAAGTATAGATGGTTTGGTCGTCGAGTTCCAGGATGAGGTTGCACACTCTATCCAGAAAGAATCGATCGTGCGTAACCATCAGTAGCGTCTTGTTGCCGCGTGAGAGAAAACTTTCTAACCATTCAATCATTTCCAAGTCGAGGTGGTTCGTGGGCTCGTCGAGAATCAGAAAGTCGGGTTCGGTGATGAGGACGTTGGCCAGTGCGACTCTTTTCTGTTGTCCACCGCTGAGTTCCCCCATGCGCTGGTTCAAGTCTTTGATTTTCAGTTGAGTAAGAATCTGTTTGGCTTTGAGAACCTTGTCGGGGTTCCCCTCGTGGTTGAAGCAGGCGTCGAGCACGCTTTCTTCGGGGTTGAAGATGGGTGACTGTTCCAGATAGCCAGTTTTCAGGTCGCGTCGGTAAACGATGTTTCCGTTGTCGTAGCCCTCCTTGCCGGTGAGGATGGAGAGTAGGGTCGATTTGCCCGTGCCGTTTTGGGCAATAAGCCCTACGCGCTGACCTTCAGCAATAGAGAAGTTGATGTTGCGGAAAAGTACCTGCGCTCCGAAACTTTTCGTCAGGTTCTGAACGTCAATATAGGGATTGGCCATGGCTTTGGGTGACGAAATGAGATGGAGTTAGACTTTGAGAGAGCGGTTGATTTCTTCAATGTAGTCAAGCACCTCGTCGCGTCCTGTCTTGTGTTCGGAGCTGGTGATGAAGTAGGGTGGCAATTCCTCCCAACGGTCCTCCAAGCTTTTCATCCATGTTGCCGCCTGGCTCTTTGCTTTTCCAGCCGACAACTTGTCGGCTTTGGTGAAGACGATGGTGAAGGGTATGGAGCTTTCTCCCAGCCAGTCAATGAACTCACGGTCGATGGCTTGGGGAGTCAATCTGATGTCGATGAGCACGAAGACATTGACAAGTTGTTCCCGCATCAGAATGTATGAGCGTATCATCTGGTCGAGTTTTTGTTGCACGCTCTTGGAGCGTTTGGCAAAGCCGTAGCCGGGCAGGTCCACCAAATACCACTCGTTGTTGATGATGAAGTGATTGATGAGTAGCGTCTTGCCAGGGGTAGCCGATGTCTTAGCCAAGCCTTTGTGGTTGCAAAGCATGTTGATGAGGCTGCTTTTGCCCACGTTGGACCGTCCGATGAACGCATATTCAGGCTTAGTGTCGGCGGGACACATGCCAACGGTTGGGGCCGAGATGACAAATTCTGATTTCTTGATTTCCATTGCAATGCTTTCTTTTCTTTGCAAAAGTACGAAAATAAATCCGATTATTCACATATTTTTTGTATTTTTGCACCATAAATCGTTATACAATGAAGTTAATCAGTTGGGGTTTTATCGGTTGTGGTGAGGTAACAGAGAAGAAATCGGGCCCAGCCTTCAACGAGGTTGAAGGTTCGCATATTGAGGCCGTCATGAGTCGCCGGATAGAGAAGGCCCGTTCCTATGCCGAGCGCCATGGCATCAAGAAGTGGTATTCCAATGCTCAGGATCTGATAGACGATCCTGATGTCAATGCCATCTATATCGCTACGCCGCCCAGTTCGCATGCCACCTTTGCTATTATGGCCATGCAAGCGGGCAAGCCCGTCTATGTGGAGAAGCCTCTGGCATCCACCTACGAAGATTGTGCCCGAATCAACAGGGTGAGCGAAGAGACCGGCGTGCCGTGCTATGTAGCCTACTATCGTCGTTACCTTCCTTATTTTCAGAAGGTAAAGACGCTCATAAAGGAGGGAGCCATCGGTAACGTGATGCATGTCCAAATACGTTTCTCTGTGCCGCCTCGCGACTTGGATTACAACCGTGACAACCTTCCCTGGCGACTTCAACCCGACATTGCCGGCGGTGGCTATTTCTATGACCTCGCGGCTCACCAGCTCGACCTGATACAAGATTTTTTCGGCATCATTATCAAGGCTCATGGCTACAGTGCCAACCGCGCCCATCTCTACGATGCCGAGGACACGGTGAGTATCTGCTTCCGTTTTGAAAATGGTCTTGTGGGCAGTGGGTCATGGTGCTTTGTTGGCCATCAGAGTGCACGTGAAGACCGCATTGAGGTCGTCGGTGACAAGGGCATCGTCTCCTTCTCCTGCTTCAACTACGACCCTATTCACCTCGTCACCAACGATGGCACGGAGGAGATAAAGGTTCCCAATCCACGGTATGTTCAGCTTCCGCTCATCAAGAATGTGACCGAGGCCTTGCAGGGACGGGCCATCTGCGAGTGTACAAGTGTCAGTGCGACACCAGTCAACTGGGTGATGGATAGAGTGTTGGGTAAAATATAAGGATTGATGAATCAATGAGATGGCATTGTCTTTCTGTCTGTCTGGCCTTTTTCCTGGCTCTGCATGCTATGGCTGCATCTGCCGACGGCTCCCGAGATACGGTACGCACGGATCAGACAACCATCGGCGAACGCTTCATCGATCGTGCTTATCAGGTGGTGAAGAAGTTTAGTCAGGTCGATACCAACTATATCGAGCGGCAGCACTACGACTACACCTTCATGATGCAGAGTACCACAACCTACGAGTCTTATACCATGGGTACCAGCGATAATCAGGTCATTGAGCTCTCTCCCGACCTGAGTGTCAAGGTTGGACCCTATGTGGGATGGCGTTGGGTGTTCCTGGGATATACCCTCGACCTCTCGCATGTGAGCAACGGCCACCGCAAGCACGACGTGACGGCCAGCTTCTATAGCAATCAGGTCGGCGTGGATCTTTTCTATCGCACGTTGGGAAGCGGTTTCAAAATTCGTAAGATGAAGATGGGGCATGGCATCAATACCGCTCCGATGCGCGATGTACCCTTCAACGGTTTTGCGGCCAGTGTGAAAGGTTTCAACCTCTATTATATTTTCAACCACAGGCGTTTTTCCTATCCTGCCGCCTTCAGTCAGAGTACCAACCAACGACGTAGCTGCGGCAGCTGGCTTGCCGGCTTCAGTGTCACTAAGCACGACATCCACTTCGATCACGACGAGATGGCACGACTGCTCAGGAATAGGGTGGGTGAGCATGCCGTTGTCGTTCACGACTCGATTCTATCGCCCGATAAAACCCATTATACAGACATCTCACTCTCTGCCGGCTATGCCTATAACTGGGTGTTTGCCCACAACTGGCTGGCGGCCATTTCGTTTTCAGCCGCTTTGGGTTACAAGCGCAGTAGCGGGACATCGCTTCGTGAGCGCATATCATGGAAAGATTTTACGGTGAAAAACTACAATCTGGATGGTATCGGCCGAATGGCCATCGTTTGGAACAATACTCGATGGTATGCAGGCATGAACGGAGTGATGCATACCTACCGCTATCGCAAGAGTCGCTTTTCTGCCAACAGCGTCTTTGGCAATTTCAATCTTTATGTTGGCATGAATTTTGGCAAACGCCGATGATTCTGATGCCCACCTGTGAGGGGTGTTTCTGCATATAGGTATAGAGTGTCATCGGTTCCTCCACGACTTTTTTCCTGATTTGCGAGGCGTTGAGCAGGTGGAGCCCGTCAGGGTGCCACACGGCAATGCCGATGTGCGAGGTGTCCAATCCCTTGTGGGTGGTGGTGATGGCAATGATGTCGCCGTCGTGAATGTTGCTTCTAAAGAGAAGGTTGTTTTTAATCTGCTCCTTGGGTATGTAGCGGTATTGCTTTCCGTTGAGGGCTTGTTCTTCTTTGGCCATCTGTTTCACCCACTCCGGGTGTCCGTTGAACATGGGGTACAGGCTTGTGTGTGTCGTCATGAAGTTGATGTTCAGCGTTTGTATGGCGGTGAACGGCGGGTTAGGTGTCTGCTTCTCCTTGACAAAGCCCATGAGCGTATTGTCTTCAATCCATTGTGTAAAGTAGTGCAGGCGTGTAGGGTAGCCCACCTCCCCCTGCTTGTACCTGATGAGGCGCAGGCGTTGGCAGTAGTCATGGAACGAGGTCTTGCCGTCGTTCATGCACAGGGTCAGCGCCAGTACATTCTCGACGTATGTGGTGCAGTCGAGTTGGCGTAGGTTCACAATGAGTTTCTCCTCGTTGTTCGCTTCCAGGGTCTTGGCCATGTAGGGGATACCTCTGAGTTGGCGGGCGAAGAACAACATCCAGTTGACGGCTTTCGTCTGCTTGACGGCTTTCGTCTGCTTGGCGGCTTTCGAGAGCAGAGCTTCTACCTTGATACTATCATTCGAAGTGTATTGCACGCCGTTGTTCTCTTTTGTCTGTGCCTGTGTCTGAAGCGTGGTCACCAGAATTGTAAGGCCCGTCAGTAGTATTCTCAATTTCTTCATTATTCAGTCTTTTCAAGCTTTGCTTTCGTATCACTTCGCTATCAGTCTGTTTTTCCTTCAGAAAATGCTTAGAGCTATATTCTCTGAATTTGTTTTACGCCCTTGACGGTGCGTAGCTTGCGTATGAGAGTCTCCAGACGAGTGGTGTCTTCTATTTGTATAGTCAGGTTGCCGCTGAAGATACCGTCGTGGGCATCGATGTTGATGCCTCTCATGACGATTTTCTCTTCCTTCGAGATGATAGATGTGATGTTGTTCACGATACCAATGTCATCATTGCCAACTATATGTAGGGTGATGTTGTATTGCGAGGTTCCCTTTCCGCTCCATCGTGCTTTCACGATGCGGTAGCCAAAGCGTCGGTGCATCTCGGAAGCGTTGGGGCAGTCGGTGCGGTGCACCTTGATGCCACCGTTGACGGTGACGAAGCCAAAGACTGGGTCGCCGTATATGGGGTGGCAGCATTTGGCCAGGGTGAAGTCAATGCCCTTGAGGTTCTTGTCGATGACCAGCACGTCATCGGTGGCTTGTGTGAGGGCCTCGTCATGCTGTTCGAAGCTGAATTCCTCGGCGCTTCGTGTCGGGATGGGGGCGAGGGCATTGTTTTCGTAGTCACGTACCTCTAAATATTTCTCGATGACATCTGTGGGGTCGAGTTTCTCGTCGGCAATTTTCTTGTAGAAGTCGCTGGCCACCTTGAAGCCCAACCGCTTGATGGTGTGTTGAAGGGTGGCTTCCACCAGTTCTATCTTTCGGTTTTTGAACTTACGTTCCAGAATCTCCTTGGCATAGAGCCCGTCTTTCTGCCGAGCCTCCTTCAGTGCCAGACGTAGCTTGGCTTTGGCTCTTGATGTCTTCACGATGTTCAACCAGTCTTGCTTAGGTGTCTGGTTGGAGTGGGTGATGATTTCCACGGTGTCGCCCGAGTGAAGCACCTCGCGTATGGGCACCACCTTGCCGTTGATGCGGGCACCCGTGCAGGAATTGCCAACTCCGGAATGGATGTGGTAGGCAAAGTCGAGAACAGTGGCACCCTTGGGAAACTTGATAAGGTCGCCTTTAGGAGTGAAGACGAAGACTTCGTCTTCGTAGAGGTCCATCTTGAACTGATCCATCATCTGCATGTCATCGCCGGCTTCCAGTGCCGTTCGTATGTTGGTAAGCCACTCGTCCAGTCCTCCCTGGCTCTTGATGCCCTTATATCGCCAGTGGGCGGCAAGGCCACGCTCGGCCACCTCGTCCATGCGCTCGGTTCTGATTTGTACCTCCACCCATTTCTGTTCAGGACCCAGCACGGTGATGTGCAGGCTCTCGTAGCCGTTGGTCTTCGGGACAGAGAGCCAGTCACGCAGTCGTTTGGGGTTAGGCTGATACATGTCGGTGACGATGGAAAATGCCTGCCAGCAGACCATCTTCTCCTTTTCCAGCGGAGCGTCAATGATGATGCGTATGGCAAAGAGATCGTAGATACCCTCGAAGCCGCACTGCTGCTTCTTCATCTTCTGCCAGATAGAGTGTATGCTTTTGGTTCGCCCCTTCATGTGGAAGTGTAGTCCCGCCTCCTCCAACCGTTCTTTCACAGGTTGTATGAAGCGCTCTATGTAGGCGTCGCGACTTTTCTTCGTGGCGTTCAGTTTTTCCTTGATGAGGTAGTAGGCGTCGGGCTCCAGATATTTCAGTGATAGGTCTTCCAGCTCGCTCTTCAACTTGTAGAGGCCCAGTTTGTGGGCAAGTGGAGCGTAGAGGTAGGCAGCCTCCTCACTGACACGCCGTTTGTCGGTCATGTTGGCAGTATCGCGAATTTGGCGCATCAGATTCACGCGGTCGGCAATCATGATGAGTATTACCCGCATGTCCTCCGCAAAGGAGAGTAGCAGGTTTCTGAAGTTTTCCGTCTCTATGACGGGGCTCTTTCTGTAAAGTTCCTGAATACGCACCAGACCACCGATGATGCGGCTCACGTTCTCGCCGAAAACCTTACTGGGCTCCATCTCGGCAATGTCCTGATTACGCATCGTGGCATAGATTAGCACCGCCATCACACCATCGCGGCGCAATCCCTCCTCCTCTACGGCTATCAGAGCCGTTTGAAGCGCGAGTACAACGGGGTTCAAACCGAACACATCGCGTTGTAGATGTCCTTCTTCCGTAGCCTTAGCAAGCAGTTTCCTTATCTTTTCCAAGTCTCCTGGAAGTAGCCACTCACCAATGCGCGCTTTGATTTTCAGCATCAGCCTGACAACCTCCTTCTTTTCTTCGGGGGTAAAAGTGAAAGTCTCAGTCATTGACAGTGTATTTTGTAATTAGTTTTTGCAAAGTTAGTAATTTTATCAAAAAAAGTCATTCCCATTAAATTATTTTTCGTAATTTTGCGGAAAATAACACATTCGTGGTATGGACACACACAGGATGTTGCAACAAATAAACATAAATCATGATTGAAATGTTCGAGCCAAAAGATTTAGCACAGTTTGCCCAGATGGGCATCTCTGAACAACAAGTAGAGAACCAGTTGAATCAGTTCAAGAAAGGTTTTCCGTATCTTCGTCTGGAGGCTGCAGCTTCCGTCGGCCACGGCATCACGGTTGTCGGCCAGGAGGAGAAAAGACGATATGCCGAGTGCTGGGAACGCTATAAGAACGAGGGGCATACGGTGATGAAGTTCGTGCCGGCAAGTGGAGCTGCCAGCCGCATGTTTAAAAATCTCTTTGCATTCCTCGATGCAACCTACGAAGAGCCCACGACCGACTTCGAAAAATGCTTCTTCGAACACATCCGAGAGTTTGCTTTCCGGGAAGAGCTATGTGCTAAGTGTCGTAAAAATGAAGGAAAGAACATACGCACCCTGCTTTCTGAAAGAAAATATAAAGCTATAGTTCGTAACTTGTTGGGATCCAATGGACTGGACTATGGGCAATTACCTAAAGGATTACTCCTCTTTCATAACTATGAAGATGGTCCCCGCACTCCCATGGAGGAACATCTTGTAGAGGCTGCCCTCTATGCCGCTTCTGGCGGAAAGGCTCGTGTTCACTTCACCGTTAGCCACGACCACCTGCCACTCTTCCGTCAAAAGGTTGAAGAGAAGCAGAGCTACTATGCCAAGAAGTTCGGTGTGGAGTATGACATTACATTCTCCGAACAGAAACCCAGCACCGACACGCTGGCCGTGAACCCAGACAATACACCCTTCCGCAATGACGACGGCACCCTGCTGTTTCGTCCAGGTGGTCACGGAGCTCTCATCCAGAACCTCAACGACATCGATGCTGACATCGTTTTCGTGAAAAACATTGACAACGTCGTTCCAGACCGTCTGAAGAAACCCACCGTAGATTACAAGAATATTCTGGCCGGCATCCTCGTGGAGAAGCAGCAGAAAGCTTTCGAATATCTGCGCGTGCTCGACTCGGGTGCCTACAATCACGACAAGATAGAAGAAATCATCCGCTTTGTACAACGCGACCTCTGCTGTCGTTGGTCGGAAATAAAGCAGCTTGAAGATGCCGAACTCGTGGAATATCTACGCGGCAAACTCCATCGACCCATGCGAGTCTGCGGCGTGGTGAAAAACGTGGGAGAACCTGGCGGAGGTCCCTTCCTGGCTTATGATCAAGATGGTACGGTGAGCCCTCAGATTTTGGAGTCGTCACAGATAGACAAGTCCAATGCTGAGTATATGCGCATGTTTACCGAGGGCACCCATTTCAACCCCGTGGACCTCGTTTGCGCCCTGAAAGACTATCAGGGACATCCCTTCCATCTGCCCGACTTTGTCGATGCCACCACGGGCTTCATCTCGTCGAAGAGCAAGAATGGTCGTGAATTGAAAGCCCTTGAGTTGCCCGGATTGTGGAACGGCGCCATGAGCAATTGGTCAACCATCTTTGTCGAAGTGCCACTCTCCACCTTTAACCCCGTGAAGACTGTCAATGACCTGCTACGCGACCAACATCAAGGATAGCTTCATCTTCGTGTTTTAACCCTCTAAAAAAATGTTAGATTCATTTGTTATCATCGTTTGATTTTCAGGAAGCCAAGACGGTGGGTGATGCCTTTATGATGAAGAGAGCGTAGGATATAGACACCAGGTGGGATGTCGGCAACATTGATGATGCCGTTGGTAGGATAGGGGATGGTGGCTACGATATTTCCTTGAAGTGTCTCTATGACGACATATCGTGCGTCAAGCATTTGATGGAGGTCGGTTAGTTTGTGCCTTTTGTCGGCTATAGGTATTGATCCGTATGGTTTGTCATTGGAAAGTCGAGGTCTTTCTTGCTGAAGAGGCCGGCTCTCAATGCCATAACGATTGGTGGAAGTTACAGCATAATATCGACCTGGTTGCCACTGTTTAATGGTCAGCATGGGTCTTACAAGGCGTGAGGCAATGAGATTGTTACCATCATCTGTATTTACAGGCCACTGCCTGCTGCTATATACATTGTAATATATCGTTTCTTGAGTGTTACTTTGTTCCCAAGTCAGTCGTGTGACATGGTCGTGTGTGTCAGTGATAAGATGCTCAGAATGTAGTTTGGAAGGAATTTCCGGCCTCTCTGCTTTTATCCATGTCATGGGCTCAACAAGTGCAGGTTGAAAATCAAAATCTTTAGCTACGAAATCATATATTCCCTTCACATTATCTGTGAGGAAACGACCGCGGAAATAAGTGTGGCCCATACCGGTGTTGCGTAAGAGGTGCATCTGTCTGCATATAACTGTCAACGGCCAGTCACGTTCAGATTGGGAGAGTTGATATATGCCGAGTCCTGGAGCAATAATACGACCATGAGACCGTTCTTTCCAGTCTATGGCAAAAGGGTCAAATTGCTCGTCGCGGAAATACATCATGGGAAAAACCATATCCATCATACCACTTTTGAGCCAGTGTTCAACATCTTGTGCTACAGTGGAGTATGCGTTCCATCCTCTTGAACTGAATCTCGATAAGTCAGTACGCTTTCCTATAGGTGAACAACTCATTCTCACCCAAGGCTTTATGGCTTTTACTCGATGACTAATGAGGCTGACAATGTCGGTGATGTGTTGTCTTTTTCTGTCGCCTGTGACATGTTTGGAACGCTGCTTAGGCCAGGTCTCAGGATAGCGGATGTAGTCGAGATGGATGCCGTCGATATCATAATTACTGGTAATTTCCTTACATATTTCAGACAGATAGTGCCCCGTTTGCATGTCCTCTGGGTTCATGTAGCCTTCATCGCCGATTTTAACGATAAGTTTTGGAAACTTCTTTCGCAGTAGTAGGCAGCCTCTCCCGTTCCATTTTCCAATGGGTATTGTTACAACCCAGGCATGGAGTTCCATACCACGTCGATGACATTCTTCAATTGCAAATGCTAAGGCATCATAGCCTGGAGACTTTCCTGGAACTCCACTTAGACATCCGTCCCAAGGCTCATAAAGGGAAGGGTAGATGACGGTTCCACGGATGCGTGTCTGTAGAAGAACAGTATTGATACCTGCTCTTTTATAGAGATCAAGCAGGTGGCAGAGTTCATCTTTCTGTTGTTTGACAGAGGCTGTACTACCTGCATAGTTATGCGGCCAATCAAGTCCCCCGATGGTTGTCAGCCAAACAGCTCTTGTCTCATACTTCGGGGACTTTGTCTGCGCTTTTGAGTCTGTATGACAAACAAATATACACAGGAATAATATATAGAAAAAGTATTTTCTTCTCATCATTTAAATAATTTCTGCACAAAGGTAGTCAATATTTTCCTTTTTTCAAATAAAATGCTTACTTTTGCATGAAAATAGATATTTACATATTATGATTTCTTTTGCATTATCGCTGCTTGCGTTGATATTAGGCTATTTTGTCTATGGTAAGTTTATAGAACATCTGCTGGGGCCTGATGATAGACCCACTCCTGCAGTAAGTAAAGCTGATGGCGTGGACTTCGTTGTACTTCCAGGCTGGAAAATCTTCATGATTCAGTTTCTTAATATAGCGGGAACTGGACCTATCTTTGGTGCTATCATGGGGGCATGGTATGGACCTGTAGCATACTTATGGATCGTATTAGGTTGTATCTTTGCTGGTGCTGTACACGACTATATGAGTGGAATGTTAAGCATACGTCATGGAGGTGCAAACCTACCGGAAATTGTTGGCCACTATCTGGGTTCTTCAACAAAAAATATTCTTCTTGTCTTTTCTGTGTTTTTACTGGTTATGGTTGGTGTTGTCTTTGTCTATAGCCCAGCTATTATCTTGGAAGGAATCAGCGGCCCTATTACTTTACCGTGGAGTGGGGAAGTAATACAAGAGTCTCGCATTTTGTGGATAGTTGTTATATTTATTTACTACATTATAGCAACAATGCTTCCCATTGATAAAATTATTGGTAAGATATATCCCCTCTTTGCATTCTCTCTGTTGTTTATGGCAGTTGCCTTGCTGGTAGGACTTTGGATAAAGATGCCTCAGATTCCGGAGTTGTGGACCAGCTTGGCCGATGCCAATATGAACGAGGATCCTACATGGCTGGGTTCGGAAAGCTTCATTAAGAAAAATCCAGTATTTCCCTGTTTATTCATTACTATTGCCTGTGGAGCCATTAGTGGCTTCCATGCCACACAAAGTCCATTAATGGCACGCTGCCTGCCTTCAGAGCGTATGGGACGCCCGATATTTTATGGTGCAATGATAACGGAAGGTGTGGTAGCGCTAATATGGGCTACCGTTTCCATGTATTTCTTCTATAACGGCGGCTGGCGTGAAATCATTAGTGCTGAAGCAATTCAGCAATTTGTAGGTCAAACGGAAGGAGGAAAAACACTCATTCAGTATTTTAGTGCCCCAAAGGTTGTAGAACTCGTATGTGAGGGATGGTTAGGTGTCTTCGGTGGCATCCTTGCCCTATTAGGAGTCGTTGCGGCCCCTATAACAAGTGGTGACACAGCTTTTCGCAGCGCACGCTTGATTATTGCTGAGGCTATAGGTGTTGAACAACATTCTATCAATCGTCGTTTGGCAGTTTGTATTCCTATGTTTGCCGTGTCGATAGCCCTTTTAGTATGGCAAATGGAAAATCCTGATGGATTTAACACCATTTGGCAATACTTTGGATGGTCAAATCAAACTCTCGCAGTCTTCACCTTGTGGACGATAACGGTCTATTTAGCGCAACAGCACAAACTGTTCTATGTCACTTTGATTCCAGCTTTGTTTATGACAGTGGTTTGTTCCACATTCCTGCTTGTTAGTGGCCAAGCTCTGAACCTTGACTATACATTTGCCTGGGTTGGTGGAGGGCTGGTGCTTGTCATAGCATTAGTATGGTTTTATGCATGGTATAAGTCGAGTGTTTTAAAATAGAGTAGGTACATAAGTGTTTCATTAAAAATAATATTACAATGAAGAAATTATTGATGGCCGCAGTTGTCTGCATGCTCAGCCTCTCGGCAAATGCTCAGTTTGAACAGGGAAAAATCTATGTTGGCAGCTCTCTGACGGGCCTTAACCTTAGTTATACAGGCAAGAATCATACTGATCTTGGAATACAAGCCCAAGGAGGGTATATGATTGCTGACAATGTATTGTTGCTTGGCATGACACAATTCCAGCATTATGGAACTGATACTATGGCTGATGAATTTATGGCTGGAATTGGTGGCCGTTATTACATTGTTCAGAATGGTATTTATCTTGGATTGAATGCAAAACTTGTTCATGCTTATCATAACTATAATGATTTACGTCCTGGAATGGAGATTGGTTATGCATTCTTTTTGAATCGCCATATAACGATAGAACCTGCGGTCTATTACGACCAATCATTCAAGAAGCACAGCGATTACTCAACAGTTGGATTAAAATTAGGAATTGGAGTATATCTCTTCAATGAGAAATGAATCAAACATATCCCTCACAGTTATTGGAGAAAGCTGTTGAGGAGTTCTCCAAATTACCTGGTGTAGGGCGGAAAACAGCCCTTCGATTGGTGTTGTATCTGCTTCGTTTAAACGTGGATGAAGTAGATGTGTTCTCTAATTCTATAGCCCAATTGAGGCACGAGGTAAGATATTGTCGTGTATGCCATAATATTAGTGATACCGATGTGTGCCCAATTTGCTCAGATCAGCATCGCAATGGTTCCATCATCTGTGTTGTTGAAAATATTCGCGACGTGATGGCTATTGAGAATACCCAACAATATAATGGTCTTTATCATGTGTTGGGTGGTGTCATTTCTCCAATGGACGGAATAGGACCATCTGACCTGGAAATAGAGTCACTCATTCAGCGGGTAGAAAAAGAGCATGTGCAGGAAGTGATACTGGCACTGAGCCCCACTATGGAGGGCGACACCACCAACTTCTATATTTCAAGGAAACTGCAAAACCAAGATGTGAAACTATCCGTGATAGCTCGAGGCATCTCTGTTGGCAACGAACTGGAATACACCGACGAGGTAACGCTGGGGCGTGCCATTCTGCAACGAACCGCGTTTGATGGTTAACCAAAGAAATGAACGGACAAATAATATGAAGCAATGAAGGAATTTAGTGTACAGAAAGTATATAAAACAACGCTATTTGTATGGTGGTATTCAGCTATTTTAGCAATAGGAATATTTGTGCTTGTTAGTTTTCTATTCAACGACAT
>CAMNOK010000033.1 GCA_946546825.1 uncultured bacterium | reverse complement strand
ACGATTTACCCTGTTCTCTTTGCTAAAATGATATAAACATTGTTAATTGTAGAATTTGGGATGATTAAGTCATCCTGACAAATGGAGTTGAAACCGAATGTTCATCTCCATTATATACTAATGACTCAAGAGAGGAATGCATCATACGGTGCATTCCTCTCTTCGTTTTCCTCAACATGTTTTTTCTGCCCATATTTTCTTTGAAAAACACAAGGGTATAGGCTTTTTTTCTTATCTTTGCAGAAACTTATGTGAAAGATGGAGAATAAGACGCTGACACTGTATGAGCTGAACCGTCTGGTACACGAGGTTGTGGAGGAAGAGTTACCCCACACCTACTGGGTAGAAGCGGAACTGTCGGAAGCCCGCGAGGTGCGCGGTCACTGCTATATGGAGCTGGTGCAATATGACGTGATGTCACAGCTGTCGGGTTCCACAGGCAGGACTCCCATAGCCCGTGCTTCGGCGAAATGCTGGCAGAACCGCTGGTCGCAGATTCGTCCACGCTTCGAACAGGTGACAGGGCAGCCGCTTCATGCCGGCATGAAGGTGCTGCTATCGGTGAGCGCCAACTTCCATGAGGCTTATGGATTTTCCTGGATAGTGAGCGACATAGACCCCACCTACACCATTGGCGACATGGCCAGAAAGCGTCAGGAGATTATACGCACGCTACACGAAGAGGGTATCTTCGACCTGCAAAGAGAGCTGACGCTCTCGCCCTTCGCCCGGCGAATTGCCGTCATCTCCAGTGAGAACGCTGCCGGATATGGCGACTTCTGCAACCAGTTGGCCGACAACGAATACGGCTTCAGCTTTGTGACGCAGTTGTTTCCTGCCATCATGCAGGGAGAGCAGGTTGAAGAAAGTATTATAAAGGCGTTGGAGAGAGTTTATAGCCTCTCCCCTAGCCCCTCTCCTAAAGGCGAGGGGGACTGGGAATGGGATGCTGTGGTGATCATTAGAGGAGGTGGCGCAACGGCAGACTTGAGCGGCTTCGACACACTGGCACTGGCAGAAAATGTTGCACAATTTCCGTTACCCGTCATCACGGGCATCGGACATGAGCGCGATGAGAGCATCATAGATATGGTTTCTCACACACGGGTGAAAACACCTACGGCTGCTGCCGCCTACTTGATTGACAACCTCGCCACGACGTTGTCTGCCATTGAAGACCTTCAGGCAAGGGCGGTGAACAGCGTGAAAGACCGGATTTCTGCTGCCATGGCGCAACTCTCGCTCTTCTCGTCACAACTGCCATCGCTGGCCAAATACTGCATACAACGAAAGCGCCACCGACTGGAGTTGCTCGCCCAACGGACTCTCTCACTGGACCCAACGCAGCTGCTCAGACGTGGCTACAGCATTACGCTGAAGGATGGCCACATTGTGCGCGACGCAAGTATGCTACAGCCTGGCGACGAGATAGAAACAATATTGGAGAATGGCAAGATTCAGTCAATCATAAAATAAGTAAAGCAAAGCTATGGAAAATAAATCCATGAAATACGAGGAGGCAATGGCCCAACTGGAGGATATCGTCAGAAAGTTGGAAAACGAAGAGCTTGGCCTTGACGAGATGGGAAAACAACTGAAGACTGCGCAAAAGCTCATCAAACTCTGCAAAGCCCGTCTGACGGAGACAGATGAGGAAATACAAAAGCTGCTCATGCTTAATGATTAATGCGTCATGCATCATGCATAATGCTTCAAATAACAAAAAAAACGAAGAGTGATGAAGAAGATTCTGCTTTTGGGCTCAGGAGAACTGGGCAAGGAGTTTGTGATTGCCGCCAAGCGTGCGGGAGTGTATGTAGTTGCCTGTGACCGTTATGACAATGCGCCGGCCATGCAGGTGGCTGACGAGCGCGAGGTGTTCAGCATGCTCGACGGAGATGCCCTTGACCGAGTTGTGGCAAAACACAAACCCGACATCATTGTACCAGAGATTGAAGCCATCCGAACGGAGCGGCTTTTTGACTACGAGCGTCAGGGCATACAGGTGGTACCGAGCGCAAGAGCGGTGAACTACACCATGAACCGGCGCGCCATTCGTGACCTCGCAGCCAAGGAGTTGGGACTTCGCACGGCGAAGTATTTCTATGCCAAGACTCTGGAGGAGTTCATGACGGCAGCACAGGAGATTGGCTTCCCCTGTGTGGTGAAGCCTTTGATGTCGTCCAGCGGACACGGACAGAGCTACGTCCACAATGCCGAAGAGTTGGAACCGGCTTTCCGTGAAGCCATGGAAGGCAGCCGAGGCGACGTAAAGGAAGTCATCATCGAGGAGTTCATCAAGTTTGAGAGCGAGTTTACCCTGCTCACGGTGACCCAGAAAAACGGCCCCACCCTCTTCTGTCCGCCCATCGGTCATGTACAGAAAGGCGGCGACTATCGTGAGAGCTGGCAGCCCTACAGCATTCCGGAGGCTTCTCTGAAGGCTGCACAAGAGATGGCCGACAAAGTGACACACGCCTTGACGGGTGCCGGCATCTGGGGCGTAGAATTCTTCCTGAAAGCCGACGGCGAGGTTATCTTCTCCGAACTGTCTCCCCGTCCGCATGACACGGGTATGGTGACGTTGGGCCATACCACCAATCTCAGCGAGTTTGAACTGCATCTGCGTGCTGTGCTCGGACTACCTATCGCCGGCATCCACCTGGAGCACTGCGGCTGCTCTGCAGTGGTGTTGGCTAAGGACGACTACAAGGAGGCTCCGGAATATAACCTCATTGACGCACTGCGTGAAGACCATACCAGAGTACGCATCTTCGGAAAACCTGATGCTCACAAAGGACGCCGTATGGGTGTGGTGCTTTGCTACGGTGAACTGGGCGATGACCTCGACACCTTGCGCACCAAGTGCAAGCGACTGGCAGAGACGATTCTTTAGCCTTCCTTACACAGAAACGCATAGGGACGGCGATGTGTAAGGTAGTCTGGGTCATGCATGTGGGCATAGGCCTCACGTTCAAAGAGAAGTTGACGGTAGGCATTGCCCTGCAAAGGCAGACGAACGAGCCACTCCAACAAATACCAAAGGTAGAAACCCACGAACAGGGTTTCTACCATTTGTTTGGTATGAATACGCTCATGACGTATCAGGTCTTCACTGATGATTGTTTCTCTTCTGCAAAAAAGCATGCCAAAGAGATTGATGGCATCAAACCTCCTCAGCGGCAGGAATGGGTTGCGAACAATCAGCACAGTTTCTATCTGCTTAAGTGTTGAACATATTTCACAGGGTCAACATTCTGCTTAAGCACATCGGCAATCTCCTGAGGAGTAAACTCTACCCTACCCCTCATGAACTCCGGAATATTGTAGCTCTTCATCAGCTGGCGATGGTAGTCTGGGTCTTCTGCGGGGAGCTCGAAGGGCTTGGTGCCCTTGCCGTTTTCCATGTGTGCAATAAACGGGCGTGTATAGACACCATCATCACGACGCGAAGAGAACATGATCCACTTACCATTGCTGGACCAAGAATGATAGCTCTCTACATTGTCGCTGTTGCACTCGCTGAGCGGACGGGCTACACCTTGTGCCTGCATATCTTCAGGATTCGTCACCTCGGGGTTGAACTTCTGTAGGTCTATCAGCCACAGGTCTGCATCGCGGTGCCAGATGTGGAAACAGCCCCATCCGCCTTGTGACAGGAGCAGCCAACGGCCGTCAGGAGAGATGCGTGGCAGCGTGACACTCTTGTTGACAGCTGCGGCATCGAACACCATCTCGCGAGGACCAAACTCGCGTGTCTCCAAATTAAATGCCTTACGGTAGAGGCTGTATTTGATTTCATAGGCTCGCAGGATAGTTTCCGTAGTATTCACAGTATCGGCCTCATAGACAAAGTGTGCACTGCAGTAGTAGAGATACTTGCCATCGGGTGACCAGAAGGGATAAACCTCAAACTCGTGAGGGTCGTTTTCGATGTTCATCACCTCATTACGCTCTACGTCATAGACAATGAGGTCGCTCTCTGAGTCGAGCACTTCTATCTTGTTAATGTCACGCGTGTGGAAACTCTGCATGGTCTTGTTGGTGGAATAGGCTATGAGCTTCAGCCATGGGTGCCAAGAGGGATAGACTCCTGCAGAAAGGATGGAGTCGTTGGCCATGTTCACCTTCTTAATATCACCATCATACATCACCACTGTGCCGCCATTCTTCTGACGGGCATGGAACTGCATGCGCTGCGGGTTATACATCTGATAGTTGTGACAGTTGATGCACTGGCCATTAATTTCATCGCCACAGAGCATATTGTCATAGATGGGTTGTTCCCAATAGTCTTCCAGTGAACGCTGATTGATGGTCAGCTCTTCATAGGTGACATACGACGGAGAGATAAGACGGTAACTGATATAAGGATCGATAGAGTCTGGAGACACATGGATGTTGAACGGCTTGAAGCGTGTCCATTGCCCTCCGTTCTCTGCAAAGACCTCCACCTGAATGGCCTGTCCCTTGGCTTTGGCAGCCAGCTCTCGCCAGTCGTCAATGTCAGGCATGGCCTTCTGACCACCACACACGATTTCGTCACTTCCAAAGGAATAGCGAATGACAGCATCGTCGGCCGACTGCATCAACTCGATGGAGAGCGGTGCTATATTGACGGGCACCGTCACATCTACATAATCGGGATAGATAGTCGGCAGCTTATTGCTATCGGTGTATTTTCCGGGTACCGAAGCACCGCCACAGGCTGTGAGCAACGATACCACCATGGCGCATAGCGCAAACTGTTTCTTGAATAATGAGTGATTGGTTATCATATTATCTATATTAATAACTCCTTTGTCCACGTGTGAAGAAATAATCATAATAGAAGGTACCACCAAATCGGTTATACATCATCGGCTTCATCTGCTCTTCTGTCATCCCCTGATATCGCTGAGCCTCAGCCATAAAGTCGTTATAGGTATCTACCACTTCCTTGTCAAAAGGCATGCGGGAGATATCGACCTGGTTCTCCAGATGACCATAGAGGTAGGCAGCCTCTTGGAAGTGGATGGGCATCTTTATATTCTGATGGGACTGCGCATATTGAAAGAAGGCACCCCAGAATATTTGAATATCCTTTTTCTGCATGGCCGACAACAAGGTGAGCTCATGCAATAGCGGGTCGGTCGAGCGAGTGACTGACAGCCGGTTGAGGAGGTAAATCTCGATGAGCGAATTGTCGCTGGAGAGATCATCGTTGGTCTTTAGCAGATGGGTAATAAGCTCCATATCCTTGTCTTTCTTGATGAGTGACGGATTTTTGACGTATGGCTCATATCGTTCTGCCCACTCGCGATGGAACTTAGTTTTCTTCAGAATGTCAATATACTTCTGTGCCACCGTCAGCTCTCCATTCAACAGCGAACATTTCAGCATATACTTATAGTATTCCACTCGCCAACCATATTCCACCCCGTCTTCCAGACACCAACGGTAACAGAAGTTCAGCTGACCATAGTTGTAATAGATCATCTTTCCACCTGCCTGAGCCATACGAACTGTAAACGGTGCATCGGGCTTACGGTCGCCATTCTTGTAATGGTACATCTGGTCGCCAGCCGTACCGAGTCGGAAAAGGGCCAGGTTCTTCATCATCCACATCATGCGCGAACATTCCTCATCGGAATTGCGGAACTCTGTAAGAATCCCTTCCCAATCCTGTTCCCAGGCACACTGTTCCATCTTCAATTCAGTGTGGAAGTTAGCATCCTTATACCAGAAATGCCAGGTCGTTGATGCCAGAGCTATGACTACAACCGCCTGTGAAAGAAGCCAAAGGACAGGACGTCTGACTGCGGAATCCCACAGACGGTAGGCTGCTGCCATGAGAACCAGCGAGCCTACTAAGATATAATAAGGTACATAATAAATATAATAGTCATCAGACAACCGAAAGATGGGTAAGCCAGTCCACAGGATATTGACAATATTGGTCTGATAAAACCAGAATCGGTAATAGAGTAATGTTACAGCGGCAATGGCTACTACGGCTACAACAGAATCAACGATGCGTTGCACCAACTTGTAATCGTCCACACGCCAGGCAAGGACTGCCATCAAAGCCGTGGCCAACAGACCATAAAAACCGAAACATGGATACATGAGGGCTGTGCTCACCACCATAAAGAGCGGACGTAGAAACCACCGCGAAGGTAACGAGCGATATGCCCATGCCAACGCCACGGCCAGGGTTGCTCCAATGGTGGCAGCAAAGAAATAGCCACGCAACTTCACATAATACAGCCAATAGCCAATGCTCACATCCGTCAAAAGCAATGCCAAGACTGGAATCAGCAGTACTGCCGTCCACTTGGCAGGTATGCAGAAGGCTTTCTTCGTAACCCACATGAACAATGCCCACCAACCACAAAGCATCAGAATGCCTAACCACGGATAGTAGAAATACTGGGTAAAGTAACTACCCAACCATGCCAGCAGTCCGCCAGAAGCTACCATGAGTTGCTTCAGGTATAATGGTGTATAGAGGAACAGGTTGAGTTCCTGAGCACGATAAAGGTATGCTGACTCGTGAATAAGCAATGCTATACCGATGACCAACAGCGTCAGCAGCGGCAACAAAAGGGCATAACACTTCAAAACCTTCTCTGAGAGCAGGAAGGGATTCTTTGTCTGAACGGCTTTCTTTTTTTTATTCATTTCCTTTATTTTAGAGATGACGGCGGAACCGGCATCCACTCATAGATATCATGAGAGATGGCACGTGCGCCAAAACCTTCTTTCTGGTATATCAGAGACTCTTTCAGGTAGTGACCGTCCTCTTCATTTGATGTTCCAAAATCGAAATATCGGCATGGCCACGATTCTTCATTCAACAGATGATGGAAGATGGCATCCATGACCCGCAGTTGCTTACCCTTCGGACTGGCTGAGATATACTGGGTGTGAACAACATTGCGCGAGAGGTAGAGCAGTGTTCCTCCCAAAAGGCTCCCTTCCTGTTCGGCCACAAAGAGACGAATGAGGTGAGGAAAGCGCGACTTGAGAAGTTGTATCTCTTCAAGAGTATGAACGGGACGTGCACCAAAACGCGTCATGAGATTGTCGGACAACACCTGCCAAAAGGCTTTCAGGTCATTACTCTCACGCACCGTCACCCCATTGTTGCGACATCGGTTGATGCCATACTTGCGGTCTCGGCTCCACTTCAACCTGCGGGCAAGGTCGATAGTTGCTGTCACGTTGCGCTCCTGTAGCTGTGCGCCACAAACGCTATATAGGGCAAAGAGGTCTTCTTCTGCCGGTATGCTATGATAGATATGTGGAACCGCCTTATAGACCACCTTCCTTATATGATGTTGACATAGATAAACATTCAAATCCCGAAAGAGTTGCAGAACGGCAACAGACGTTGCCTTCTCGTTCATGACGAGACCTCCATAAGTCAATCCCTGATGAGAATACAACACATCCTCCTTTTGATTGGCAGGCAATAAGGCATAAGCCTGTCCGTTCAGGAAGAACAGCAAAGAATGGTCTGTAAAGCGGTCAGCATGATAGTCCATATAGCGTCTGTCGAAGAGGAATGTTCCATTCTTCGACGTAGCAACAAACTGATTCCATTCGTCTGCGTGAGAAGGAGTGTATCTCAAGATTTCAAACATGCCAGGTAATTCAGAAAATCATCATATTCACGAATGTAATCTTCCTCCTCGAACAACTCTGATGCCAACACCAGACACACCGCTCCGGAAGAGAAGTCCTCCAATGTTCGCCATACATTGACATCAACAAGCAGTCCCTGATAGGGATGATTAAGCAGGAAAGTCTCCGTTGTGTTGCCATCGGTGAGCGTCACATTGAAAGAACCACTCACGGCAATAATGAATTCCTTGCACTGCTTATGTGCATGCCCACCACGGTATTCTCCGGAAGGCACATCATATACCCAATAAACCCGACGGATGTGAAACGGCACGTTCGCCATCTGCTCCGTGACAGTCAGGTTGCCTCTCGGATCAAGAATCTTCGGCAAGTCAATGATTTCTCCGATATGCTTGTTCATTCTTTGTTCTGCTTTAGTCAGCGAAAGTACATATTTTCCATCAATTACACAAATAATTGAAAACTTTTTTTGGAAATTCGCATAGGAGATGTTAGTTGAAGTGTGGGATTATGTGTATTCATAAATGAAGCCCTGCACACTGAAGAAGCGTTCAGTGGCAGGGCTTATTTAGTGATTTCCCCCTCGGGGGAGTAGGAAGGGCTTTACTTAATTAACAGTTTCTTTCCATTCACGATATACAGGCCGGGCTTCAGATCCTTCATCATCCTTCTACCCTGCAGGTCGTAGATGGCAGAGTTGTCAGTTACAGACAGTTCATCACGAAGGGTTGCGATACCCGTAGAACCGTTCGGGAACTGGAAGAGGCGGAAGTCAGAGAACGACATCCAGTTGTGAGAGGTAGAGGTCACACCTCTTACACCTATTGCCACTGTTGACTCCGCGGGAAGTTCAAATTCTACCGAAGTCTGATCCCATCCGTTGTTGAACAAGCCGCCCATAGAGCCGATATGTACCATCTCTGCAGTCTGGTCAGCCGCGAAGAGGGTCAGCGTCACGCCGGTCTCGGAACGGCCCATAGCCGTCAACTGATACTTACCCTTGGGCAAGGTCACCTCCTGCTGGAATGTTACATCCCAGGCGGAAGCACCCCAGTTGCCGCCGTCAAAATAGCTGTGGGTAGTACTTCCCTGACCGTCAGTCCAAGGCTCACCGCTCAGAATCTTAATACTGCCGCCGGAACCTTCACCGCGTATTGTCTGCCACACCATCACGTCGATATTCTCTTCTGCCTTCGGGTTCTTGATGTATGCTGTCATATCCACCGCACCAGCGACACCTTCCATCAGTGCGCTCGACTCTGCATACCGACGATAAGGTTCAAACATGGCGAGAATCTTTGTGACAGCATCACCAGCACTGGTCGGCACAGCCTCAGAAACTGCCTCGGCAGCAGCCTTCTTCTCTGCGGTAGCATAGGAGTAGTGGTGATTCTTCATGTATGTCCATTCATCATAGCTTCCCTTTGCTTCCGTGAAGGTTGTCGTGGCGGACACGATGGCATCAATAGCCGTCTTGTAGGCAGTAGAGGTTCTTTCGGCAACTGTAGCGTTGTCACTTATTGTCTGTTCAAGGTCCGTACGCTCCTCACCTACGATATTGGCGTAAGTCTCTTCAGCAAGAACCGACTGTGCAGTATTCAGTACATCAGCATGGCGAACCTCTGCATCCACCAAGGCCGTGACACCCTTAATCTGAACGACATGCCAGTTGGTGTATTTCTTCTCACTATACATACCAATCTCTATCGTACCGTCAGTAACCTCCACGCCATTGAGTACAGCCGTGGCAACTTCAGTGAACGAGGTAGCCCAGTGAACGGGGATATACTGCTGTACCATGCCGCTTGGGGTCTTTGCATAGAGATAAACAGCCGTCTCATCGCCTTCGTTCTCTGCTGTCATCTCTGAGTCAATGCCTGTGTCGCGTCCCTTTGTAGAAGCTGCTGCGCCAAAGAGTTCTATGCGGTAGGTGCCGTTGGTAAGACCAGAGAGTGTGCGTGTGAAGACCGTTCCTTCTGTAGCGCTTCCTCCGTTGAACTTCTCACACACCTGTACATAACGTCCGTCGTTGGTCGTTACTCTCGGAGCAAACTGAGTGGGTGTATAGCCTGTGGCACCCGTCCATCCTTGATAGTCGGTGGGGAACTGGTTGGTAACATCGGTCTCAATGTAAACAGGCTCCGTCACTTCCTCAATCGGCAGGATAGTTCCGAAGTTCTTCCAAGGAGCGGCTGCGTTGTAGGCTTCCACGGATGCTGCGGGAACATGCAGTGTTACACCAGAAAGTGAAAGGTCATTGAAAGCAGACGCATCTGTTTCAGGTACTTCTTCTGCCAAGCAATACATGTGAGTTAGGCTAATACAGTAAGCGTATCTATTATTAGTTGATTATCAGTACTATACGTTCTAAACGGTAGAAAAGTAATTGTATGGATTCAATATAGATACGAAATGGCTAAGATTTAACGTATTTAACTTTCGATTACATTAAAAATCACAAAAACAAGGATTGGATGGGGTTGTTTCAACCGAACCCATAATGTGGCAAACAATAGTTATCCCATGATTTTTTAGGTACGGTTGATACTCTACCCTTAACGGATGTTATTACAAGTCATATTCTTTGCTATAAATCTGTTTTATAGCTATTATTCGCAATTTTTACAAGAGCAAAGCAAAAGATGCGCCACATGCCAAAGTGTTCATCCATTCTCCACTTGCCTTGTTGTGAGATGGTTGTAGATTGTAATCAATGAAGAAGCGGATGCCGTAATTGTTGTTTGCCTTAAAAGAGCAGGACAGGCCGCTGCCAAAGCATACACCGTTTCTTGTACCGACAGTAACATTGGAAAGTTCCAAACGTGGATAATGCACAAAACCACATAGAAGTTTACTGCCAATTGCCCACCGCTGTGACAACGGATAAGATAAGTAACTGCCACCACATAAGGAAACAGCGTCAAATGAATTTTCTTCAGCCTTGTCACCATTAACTATCAACGCTGTGTTTGATACAGTAAACCGTCCGCCTATGCCAAGGTAAGGATTAAAGAAATATGCCCCTTCCAATCCGACGGAAGAACCTGATGAGGTGCGGAAAGTATTGTTTTCGTCGATGTCATATCTGCTGAGAGGGACGTTAAGTCCCACATATAAGCTTGCGAACGACGGATTGCCCATTCCGCCATCCAATTGGAAGTCAGTTGTGGCAGAATGATTGATGCCTTTATTCTTGAATATCAAGTCACCAATCCAATAGCCCATCTCTGTGGTGAGTATTCCTATTCCTGCACCAGTCAGCACATCGCTCAGCCAATGCTTGTTGTTGGCCATACGCATAAGTCCCGTTGCTGTAGCCGTAGTATAAGCACCTATACTTATCCAAGGACTTTTATGCCCATATTCCTTTGAAAGCATAGTGGCAGTCATGAAGGCTGTTGCTGTATGTCCAGAAGGAAAAGAGTGCTCGTTGGAACCGTCGGGGCGCGTTACGTGCGTTGTGGTTTTCAGCGTGTTCACCACACCGCCCATAAGCATGGCAGAAAATGCATCAGATACCAACATTCTGCTCCAAGAGCTGCGTCCTTCTACTCCTGCAGTCTTTAGTCCGAGCATGACGGCTGCTGGCGCAAACTGCATATAATCATCAGTATGGTTGCGAAACTTAGGCATATAGTCGTTGCGCAGACTACGAAAATGGTCATCTTCACTCTTTACGATGAGTCCAGCAGCAACCAAGGGAACACCTACATATGTCATCTGATACAGTCGGGATGAAGAGAACTTGTCCAATTTGCTTTCTACCTTTGGCGAAGGTTGATCTGGTTGATTAACAACTGGTATACTGTCGTTCAACTCTTCCGCAGTCACATTATTGTTGCTGACAACAAAAACGCAGATGGTTAAAGCCAAACGTAGTTTAGTCCGCTTCGTCATATTAAACGTGTAGCGCATTGCATGGTAAACACAAAATCCTATGAGAACGCCCAATATTCCGCCACATAATACATCAGCAGGATAATGAACACCAAGATAAACTCGCGAATAGCACACGCACAGAGCTAAAGTTATCAAGAAGCCTGTAGTCCATCGTCTACGTATAATCAATGATGCAAGCGAAACGGCACCGAAGGAGTTTGCAGCATGGCTTGAAACAAAGCCATATTGTCCGCCACGATACCCATTAACAAGATGCAGCAAGCCTTCCAGCTCAGTGGCATGTGACGGTCGCAAGCGTGCAAAGAACGGTTTTAGAACACTTGATGAAACCTGATCGCACAAAGCAACAGTCACGACCATGGCGATAATCATACCGATAGCCACTGAGTGATTGAAATGCTTGAAGACATATATAATGAATAACAGTGACGGCACTACCCACAATATACGAGAAGACATAAACTGCCAAAAGCAATCCTGCAAATAGCCTCCGTCGTAATTTAACAACAGCATAATATGTTTGTCTATGCTGTCAAGTTTGTCTATGAATATTTCCCACATAAGTACCTTATTTTGTTTGCGACAATATAATTCTTTGAGCAAAGATAAGGTGGAACTTTGTGGAAATGTTGGAGATTGTACAAAATCTCGGGATTTCATCTGAAACTTACAACAAAACATTGTTGGTTCTCTTTGTATTGGTATTCTATATTCCAACCATGATAATCGCAAATAGCCTTGACAATGGCCAAACCAAGTCCGTTACCGCTCTTGTTTTGTGTCGGGCGATAGAACCGACGGAAGATAAGCGATGGGGATAGCGGCGGTTCTGCGGAAGTATTGGAGATGGTAAGTCTTTTGTCGTTTATACTTATAGTAATAGCTCCATCGGGGATGTTGTGCCTCACGGCATTGATGAAAAGATTGTTGACCATACTCTCCAAGAGGATGCGGTTGGCATTGATGCTCAATGTTTTTTGTATATACTTTCTGTATATGTGCAAATGACCTGAAATACTTTCAAGTGAGGGGAGAAGGCTGTCAATGAATAGGTCGAGCTGTATTCGCTCCTTGGTGTCAAACTGCTTGTTGTCAATCTTTGCAAGCAACAGCAGACTGCGGTTGAGATGCGAAAGACGTGATGTCATTTGAAAAAGGTCTTGTATGATGTTTGCCTGTTCTGCCGTCAACTCGGGTTGCTGCAACAGAAATTCCAGTTTGGTTTGGAATATAGCAAGTGGTGTTTGCAACTCATGCGAGGCATTCTCCGTGAATTCCTTTTGTGCGACATAACTGTCAATATCCTTCTTCATCAGTTTGCGCAAAGCATCGGTAAGTCTTTCAAACTCTTTCACGTCGCTTTGCGGCATGACAGGAACTTGCATATTCTCCAGTTTGAAAGACTCAACCATACAGAGTGTCTTGTCGAAAGGTTGCCACAGTTTTTTCGACATCATCCGTATGGTCAACATGATGCCAATAAACAGCAAGGCTGTTATCAGCAGATATTGCAGCATGATGCCCTTCATAATGTCTTCCTCCAAATCCATCATAGGGATGTCATTCCCTGACTGTACAGCCTCTATCAAGTCTGCCATATCCTCTGCATAATAATTCTTGGTAAGCAGATAAAATGCAGGGGCGGCAAGCACAAACAATGTGGCAATGCACGCAACAAAGCGTGTCATCGACTTACGCATAAGGCTTTTTGATTTCCCATGCCTTGCTGTTTCGTTGAATTTCGTCATATAGCATTCCATTTATACCCCATACCATATACATTCTTGACACAATCCCTAATGCCAGCCTTTGCGAGTTTGGCTTTCAGGTTCTTGATATGCGTGTAGATAAAGTCGAAATTGTCCATCATGTCGGCGAAGTCGCCGCTCAGATGTTCGGCAATTGCACTCTTTGATAGTACACGATTCTTATTGCCGATGAAGAACAACAGCAATTCGTACTCGGACTTTGTCAACGTGAGGGAATGTCCGTTGGCAGTAACACTCTTTTCAAGCAAGTTGATGCAAATGCCCCCACACTCCAGCATATTGTTCGCTCCAAATTCCTTGCGGCGTATGATGGCATAGATGCGTATACTCAGTTCGGCAAGATGGAAAGGCTTGGCGAGGTAGTCATCCGCCCCTATTTGCAGCCCTTCCAGTTTGTCGTCAAGCGAATCCTTGGCGGAAGCAATAATTACTCCAGCCGGATTGTTGCGGCGTTTGATGTTGCGCAGAATGTCGAGACCATTGCCACCAGGCAGCATCAGATCGAGCAACACACAGTCGTAATCATAGACGCGAACCTTCATCAAGGCATCATTGAAATCAAATGCCTGTTCGCACAGATATTTCTCGCCTTTGAGATAATCGACAATGCTGTCGGATAGTTTGCGCTCATCTTCTATTATCAGTATTTTCATTTCTATTTTATTATTTGTAAAGCATAACGATACTGCCAGCAGTTATCAGCAAGGCACCCACGATGACTTTGGCGTTTATCGGTTCTTTCAAGAACATGAACGACAGGCAGATGGTGATTACCACACTGAGCTTGTCGATGGGTGCAACACGGGATACGTCGCCCAGTTGTAAGGCTCTGAAATAAAAGAGCCATGACAGCCCCGTAGCTGCTCCTGAAAGAATGATGAACACCCATGTGCGCGATGGAATACACCGAAAGTCGCACGTGTGGTTGCCCAGTATGGCAATGCCCCATGTGATGATCAGAATGACCGTGGTGCGGATAGCCGTAGCGAGGTCAGAATCAACGTCTTTCACTCCAATTTTAGCGAAGACTGCCGTCAATGCAGCAAAGAAGGCTGACAACAAAGCGTAATATTTCCACATAGTTGTGATGATTTGCATTTATAAAACGTAGCAATAAAAGACATATTGCAGTATTCATGTTACAATACTGTTAAAAATCTGTTTTATTCCTAATGCTGTACAAATCTACAAAATATCAACAGACTCCTTCAGTATTTTTGCGGGCGAATTTGTGGAAACGCAACGTAATAATATAAAATGAATAAAATATGAATATCAAGACATTTATAAGCCGCCCCATTCTGTCGGTCATGCTTTCTGTTGTCATTGTCATAATAGGCTTCATCGGACTTCTCTGTCTTCCGTTGGAGCAATATCCCGACATTGCTCCGCCAACTGTCAAGGTGAGCGCAACATACGTCGGAGCTAATGCCGAGACCGTAATGAAGAGCGTGGTTTGGTAGAGGGTGAATATCCAGACCTGACCATATCCCTGAGCATTGCAAGGCAAACGAAACAATTGCCGGAATATACCAAGGTGAAAGGACTTGAACGTGACAAGATAAAACAGATGGCTTTACAGTTCATCCAGAATGCTGGAGAGGATGGCGCAAAGAAGAACTCCTTATTAGATTATCTCAAAGAGGTACTTCCCCAAAGAAATAGCCAAGAGCAAAACCTTCGTTTACTCGGTAATATCCTTAGTGAAATGAATACTGAAGGCTCTGTCGTTCTTAGAGGAAAGTTATGGTTTGCATGTAAATGACTAGAAAATGACTAGAAAATGACTAAAGAATGACTAGAAAAAGGATAAACGACTAGTACACGACTAATAACGACTAGTAAATGGCTATTCGGAGGTTTCTAGTCGTAAAAGTAGTCATTTTTCGATAGTTTATCGAACTTTTAGTCGTAGTATAAGACAAAATGAACTAAATATGATATTTGGAAAGAAAATAAGAGAGCTCAGAGACGAGCAAGGTGTGCTGCAACGACAGTTGGCTGCACTATTAGAGATTGACACACCTATGTTCAGCAAGATAGAGCGAGGTGACAGACGGGCAAAGCGCGAACATGTAATCAAGCTCGCAGAATACCTGCATCAAGACGAGAAGGAGATGCTGACGTTGTGGTTAGCAGATAAAGTCCTTGATGCAGTAGGCGATGATGAACTTAGCAAGGATGCAATCGCTGTCGCCCAAGAACAGATTCAAAAGTGATAACCACAAAACGGCAATTTGATGTGTTAACAACTGCAAATTGCCGTTCCGTGGTAAAAAGCCTTTCCTGTCTTCTCGGACAGGCTCATTGGCGCTTTTTGGACATTCTATGTTCTATCCATGATTTGCCACAAACCTGCCAAGCCTTTATTAGGCCCTACCCAAGTAGATGGGGGCACGACATGCTTCGTCTGCTAAGGGCATTTCATCAACATATGTTCTACGTCCCATCAACATATGTTCTACGTCCCATCAACATATGTTCTACGTCTCATCAACATATCTTCTACGCCTCATCAACATATCTTCTACGTCTCATCTACGTCTCATCAACGTCCCATCTACGTTACATCTACGAGGGATCGACGTCTCATCTACGAAGGATCGACGTCTCATCTACGAGGGACTTTGAAGAGAAACGAAAGTATGTTCCACCTGAGTCCTAACCAGGTACTTCTCGCCGCCTTCTCATGCACTAAGCAAGTAGATGGCAAGCCCAAACAGCTTGCTTGGGCTTGCCATCTACTTGCGAAGTCCTTGCCATCTCCTTGCCATCTCCTTGCCATCTCCTTGCGAAATCCCGGCTTGACATTTAGGCAAGCCTCTGTCGGCACGCTATTTGCCCTACGGGATGTCGAGCGGCCGCTTCGCTTGTCGAAGAGCTACTTATTTACTTACTACTTACTACTTAGCTGCTTAACTACTTCAGAAACTTCAGTTAATATAATTATTAATAATATATACTAATAAGGTGTTTTCCGTCTATGTAAAGTGCAAAATGCAGATGTCCGAAGTGAGTAAGTGAGTAAGTGAGTAACCTCCATTTTTTCCGCCCACGTGAGAGAAAAATTTTTCTCTGGTGTACGAGCAAAAAAACGCCCTCGAAGCGGCAAGCAACTTTACGCTTTCTACTTTACACTACGTCGTAGAGCGTATTATTCGAATATGTCAAAGCTCTCGTCGTAGGCTGGCGACTGGATGGAAAGCAGGTTGAGCACCGAATGGAAGACGTAGTGCTGCTCCAGGACTGCCGGCAGGTCGCTCCTATACGTTCTGAAGTCCTTCGAAGTCCACACCAGCATCGGTATTTCATACTGTACCTTTGGCGCCAGCTTCATGGGCAGGCCGTGCATGAAGATTTTGTTCTCGCCAAGCGACTCTCCATGGTCGGAAACAAAGATCATGGCGCTGTGCCACTGGTCCATGGAGCGCAGGGTGTCGATGAGGCCGTTTAAGAGAAAATCGGTATAGAGGATGGTGTTGTCGTAGGCATTGACCAACAGGCTCAGGTCTTTCTCGCTTTCCTCCACATTCGTTGCCACAGGTTTGAAGACCTCAAACTCCCGGGGGTACTTGTCGGCATACTTGGGACCATGGCTTGTGCTGGTGTGCAGTATGATGAGCACCTTGTTCTTCTTGCTCGTCTCGATGCGCTGGCGAAGTCCTGCAAAGAGGATACCGTCGTAGTGGCTGTCTTCGTCGGGATAGATAGCGGCAAGTTGTTTTTTGCTAAGGTATTCGTCGATATGTATGGGAGGCTCTCCCCAGTTGGATGTACGCCATGAGACATCGACGCCCGTCCGGAAGGCATAGTTGGGCAACAGCTCATAGAGCTCGTCGGTGTTCTTAGGCTCCAGGATGGCCTTGGTGCCTGCGGTGGTATATGTGGCACACGAGTTGGCCTGATACACCTTCAGGTCGGGCTGTGCGGACAGCAGCGGATTGGTCTCGCGCGGATAGCCATAGAGCTGGAAGTTGGCTTTCCTTGCCGATTCGCCGATGACGAGCACCACCACAGCCTTCTCGTTGTCGCTGATCGTGCCGTCGGGCAGTTTTATCTCCTGGGCCTGCTTGCCCTTCTTGGCACTGGCTATACGACAGGTATTGATCAGATAGGACCATGGTTGGAGCAGTCCTCCCAGCTCGCTGTCGTGCTGTCCTATCCACAATGTCTGACTGATATTCAGCGCTGCGACGGCGAGGATTGCTGCCAGCGAGCCACCACAGCTGATGGCGAGCGTCTTTGCCTTGCCCATGGCCACAGGCTGCAGCAGACAGTACAGGGCTGGCAGAATACCACACGCGAAGATGAAGAGCCAGAGCGACCAGCTGAAGAAGCCCGAGGCCTCCGAGTATTTGGTATTAAAGACGTTCCCGATGGTGGTGGAATCAATGATTACGTTGTAGGTGAAGATAAAATAGACAGCCGTTGCATTGATAATCGATAATACTGCCAGCAGGATACGCCCCGCCATTCGCATCAGGTACATCACGAGATAGGTCATCATGAAGTTGGCCACCAGCATGATGACGACGAGCGACGTCAGCAACAGCACCTTGCCGCCTGCCTGGGCATTAGTGTTCTCGGCCACATAGCTGAAGAAGGGAATGTTGTAGAGCAACAGCGTTCCTATGCTTACGATACACGAGAAGAGGAAAAGCGAAATGGGCTTGCGCAATAGTTTCATCATATTAATCCACTTTTTGGTTTCAGCAACCGGTTTCCACAGAAATAGTATAGCAGGCACGGGACGGAGAATCCGATGATGCTGCCCATGCACACGTCCGACAGAAAATGCTGCGAAAGATAGATTCGAGAATAGCCGCCAACAGCTGCCAGCGACAGCAGCAACAGCATGGCCGCAGCAGTGAGGAGACGCGCCTTGTAGCCATGTCGCCCGGAGCGATGAAAGTAGCTCGCCAGCATCAGCGCGCAGCAGGTAAAGAATACAAAGAATGTCGAGCTATGTCCGGATGGGAAGGAATGGCTGGGATGCAAGTGCACACCCTGCACCACGGGCAATACCGCACCCTGAAAGTGCTCGAAAGCGCGGGCGGGACGGTCTGCGTCGAAGATGTGTTTCAGTATCTGCACGATTATGCCTGACGATATCTCGCAAATGAAAAAGAAGATGACAATCCTCTTCCACTTCAGGAGTAATGGCACCAGTGCCAGAAGATACAGTGGCCACTCGGCAAGCATGGTATAGTATTTGAAGAATACATCCTGAAACGCTGTGTGATGGGAATTCAGCATCAGGTGGAGCTCCAGCTTGGGATATGAGTACAGCAGCCAGCACGCATACGCCAACAAAGCAAGATATGCCACGGCATAGATAATAAAACTCTTCTTCATATTACTTGATACGTCAATTAATCTGTGTATGCTTTTTTGCTGACAGTCTGCCGAGGGGGAGGGGGCTGTTGGCGGGCAAACCGCCATGTAGCCTCCTTGATGGGCTCTGCCATAACTTGCACCAAATCTATGTCCTCTGAATATCGGGGTTGCGGCCTCAGATACAACTTTCCCAACGCCGTTCCACCACGGAAAGCTAGATGCTCTGCAAGGAACGCATCACTGTATATCGACACCAGTGCACGGCAGATAATCAAATCTTGCTCCACCTGCACGTTCAAGCCCCAAGGTGCCTTCTCGCTCCACTCAGTTATATACGATACCGGTATCATAGCTCGTCAATTTCTATCTCTTCGTTCACAACAATCTTCCAACGCCCGTTCATCTCGCAGCCCTCAATGGACTTTCCGGGCTTCAGAGCCGCCTTCTGCAACCTATTGATGATGGCCAGCGCTGCGTCCTTCTGGAAGTTGTAGAGTTTATTCCAAATCTGCGAAGACTTGAAACCCGTGGCTTCATTCGGCAGCACATCTTCGCTGATATCCTCCAAGAACTCATTGAAAATGTTGTAGAGCGTGACAAAATAGATAAAGTCCGGCGCATTCTCCTTATACACATTTTCAATGTTCTCAATGATGGCCTCGGTAACGTCGGCGAAGTTCTCTTTGTCCTGCCAGAAATCATTGAAGTTCTTCAGGTAGGCATCGCTGATTGGTGACGGCAGACGTTGGATAAGCTGGAAAATATTGTTGCCACGTTCACAGCCAAGTTCCGTTGTCGTGGACTCGTTGAACGGCATGTAGGTCATTAACTCGCCGTCAGTTTTCACATTCAGGAACCCCGGCATCTGCATCTGCGATACATTCGTCTTGAAGCGTACCTTCTGACGAATCCAATCAGCACACTCTTTGGCAATGGCACGTTGCGTAAGGTTGTTACGCAGTTTTATTTCAAAGTCAGAGCCATACAGCGTGCGTTCACGGTTCAGTTTTGGGATATAGAACTCCCGCTTCTGCTTCTTTGCCCGTTCCTTGTTGAACGTGGGGGAGGTGAAGATAAACCGCAATTCGTCAACCTGCTCCAATTCCTTCTGCAAGGCTTCAAAAGCGTAGATAGAGAAGGCAGCAGCAGCCATTGAAACCTTAGAGCCACTTTTAAGCGTGGCTTTCAAGTCATCAATGACCCTTAGAGTTATATTGTCGAATTGCTTCGGTAGTTCCATCTTTAACGTAGAAACTCACTACGCAGTGTCTCGACAGGCGACCAAACCTTTTGTTACACTACGAGGGAGTTCTATTATGTTTTTGCCTATCGGCTTCTGGGTCTTTGTCGAGCAATATCCATTCGTCTCTTTCTAAGAGACGTAGAGAAACAAAAAGCCCTTTTATTTCACAGTTTCATGGGCTATTTCTACCTGTTTTTGCTAAACAAAGTGAAAAAGTGGCATGTATAAAGTCGGTTTTCTTATTTAATAAGGTGGATTTTGCAAGAAAATAAGTACCTTTGTAGCCAAATATCCGTCTCTTAGAAAGAGATTGAGAAATTTGCTAAACAAATTCTTGTTTACAACAATCCCAGAATCATCTTGTTTGCTTTGTCAACCACCGACGTTTCCAACGAAGCGAGGTAAATCTGTGTGGTTGCCTCGGAGTCATGTCCCATGCCTTCGCTGATGACTGACAAAGGAACATTCTTTGCCTTGGCTACACTCGCCCATGAATGGCGAGCCACATACATAGTGAGTGGTCGCTTGAGTTTCAACTTTGTGGAAAGTTCCTTCAAGCGATAGTTGACAAGATGCAGCGCATTGTCATATTGCCTTCGCTCATTGCCTTGCTCTTTGATGATAGGGAGAAGAAAGTCAGTTTGGTTTTCAGGGTACTTAGCAACTATCTCAGCCATGCACTTCTCCCACTTGATGGTCAGCTCTTGACCAGTCTTTCGTCTGCGATAGGTCAGGATTCCATTCTGAAGGTCTGTCTTTCTGAGATAAGCCATATCCACAAAAGACATTCCTCTTGTGTAAAAGCTGAACATGAA
>CAMNOK010000032.1 GCA_946546825.1 uncultured bacterium | reverse complement strand
CCAGTTCCATATTTATAGCAGTTTTGTGCTACAAAGATAGTGATTTTGTTTCACGCTATGCCATAGTAATCCGTTTATTTCCCTTATATTTATGTTTTTTACGAATTTGGCTGTAAAGTTATGTAGATATTCCAAGTTTTTATTAATATTTTCTTCTATGATACATCTTTCTGTTCTCATCTCTGTATTTTTTATTTTGACGGTGCAAAATAAAACACGTTAAAATCGGGAGGTTATGAGGTTTTTCCCAAAAAAAGTTTGTATCTTTGCCTATCACTTATCCGTTATATAATGGCAGAAAATCCTTACATCAAGCAGTTCCCCGACCTGATGTCGGGCAAGAAGATAATGTATGTTCATGGTTTTGGCTCGTCTGCCCAGTCGGGCACGGTCAGCCGTATCCGCCAGACCTTTCCGCAGACTGAGGTGGTGGCCTATGACCTGCCATTGCATCCGGCGGAGGCCATAGCTTTGCTTCGGGAAAAATGTCAGGAAGAGCAGCCCGACCTCATCATCGGCACATCGATGGGAGGCATGTATGCGGAGATGCTCTATGGTTTCGACCGTATTTTGATAAATCCTGCTTTCCGGATTGCCGACACGATGCAGAAGCATGGCTTGACGGGAAAACAACAGTTTTTCTCTCCCCGTCAGGATGGCATACAGGAGTTTTATGTTGACAAGTCGCTGGTAAAGGAATATCGCGAAGTGAGTGAACAATGTTTCTCCAATGTCACCGATGAGGAGCGGAAACGTGTCTTCGGACTCTTTGGTGATAAAGACCCTTTGGTGCACACCCGTGATCTTTTTCAAGAGCATTATCCGCAGGTTGTGTGCTTCCATGGTGAGCACCGCATGGATGATCACTCTTTTATGCATGGGGTGGTACCTGTCATCCGTTGGATTGATGACCGGCAGGAGAAACGGGAGCGCGAGGTGGCTTATGTCGCCTTCGACACCCTGACAGACAGCTATGGGAAGCCCACATCCAGCATGCGCAAAGCCATAGAGCTGTTGATTGAGCGCTACCAGGTCTTCATCGTGGCTCCGGCTCCCACGGCCAACCCCTCATATATAAATAAGGTGGAGCAGTGGGTGGAACAGTATGTCAGCACACCCGCCTACAATCGTCTGGTCTTTACCAACCGCACTGACCTTCTTTACGGTGATTATTTGATAACGCCCGAGCCCGACAGGTCGTTTATGGGTACCTGTATCGAATATGGTAGCGACGAATTTAAGACCTGGGAGGACATCATGGTATTCTTCGAACGTCTTTGCGGCTAAGGACAAGATAAGAAACAGAAAGAAAAAAAACTTTTTCTTTCTGTTTCTCTCACTTATTTTGTAATTTTGTGCACAAAAATTTATAATCAATACAATCAAACTACCATCATGAGAAAAATCCTTAACAGTACATTGGTTATCATGCTGGCTGTCATGCTGCCCCTGTCAGCTGCGGCCAAGAAGAAACAAGAGAAGGTCATAAGCGACCGTGAATACTGGTGTCAGCAAGCCTATAAGATGGCTCAGCCAGTGTTGGAGAACATGGCAAAAGGCGAACTGCAGAAGAATATGAAGACTGAGTTCAGTCCTTCGTTTGACAACCGCAACCGCAAGGTGGTCTATATGGAGACCTTCGGCCGCCTCATGGCAGGCATAGCCCCCTGGCTGGCTCTGCCCGACGATGACACGGCAGAGGGAAAGCAGCGCAAGCAGCTGCGCGAATGGGCCTTGGCTTCCTACAAGCACAGTGTTGATCCGGAATCTCCCGACTATCTCTGCTGGGGCGTCAGCGGACAGAACTTGGTAGATGCCGCCTACATCGCTGAATCGTTTATCCGTGCCTACGACGCCCTGTGGGTTCCGCTGGACAATGTGACGAAGGAACGCTACATCAAGGAATTTAAGATGCTTCGTAAGTATGAGCCACCCTACACCAACTGGTTCCTCTTCTCCTCCACCATTGAAAGCTTCATCGCCAAGGCCGCAGGCCTCAAGGAGTATGATGACTTCCGCGTGATGATGCCCATCCGCAAGACCGAGGAGTGGTATGTGGGCGACGGCTGGTATGCCGACGGTCCCGTCTTTGCTTTCGACTACTATAGCAGCTATGTGTTCCATGCCATGTATCTGGAGACACTGCAGAATATGATTGATGCCAAGCAGAACGGCACACGCCTGGAATACAAGAAATATTATGACCGAGCCCTGAAACGTGCACAGAAGTTTGCCATCATCCTGGAGCGTTTCATCTCGCCAGAGGGAACTTTCCCCGTCATCGGTCGTTCCACGCCCTACAGACTGGCAGCCCTGCAGCCGTTGGCCCTGATGGCATGGTATCAGAAACTGCCGAAAGAACTCTCCAACGGTCAGGTGCGTGCAGCCCTGACCAAGTCCATGCATCGCATGTTCGACATCCAGAACAATTACAATGACGCCGGATACCTGACTATTGGCTTCTGCGGACATCAGCCCGAGGCCGCCGACTGGTACACCAACAACGGCTCTCTCTACATGACCAGCTTGTCGTTCATGCCGCTTGGCCTGCCTGCCGACCATGATTTCTGGACCTGTGAGGCGCAGCCTTGGACACAGGTGAAGGCCTGGGGCGGACAGCCTTTCCCCAAAGACCACCGCTGGGCCGATGATATACAGACCAAGGACAAGTGGTGATGAATGAACGTCTTTCTGTTTAAACATGAATATTGAAAAAGTTGACGATGAAATATAGAAATATAACCCTCCGTCTGACAAGACGGAACTGGGGATGGATGCTCTTCCTGCTCCTGTCCCTTCAGGCCAATGCCAAAGACTGGACTCGGGAAGAAGTAAAGGATATCGTCTATCAGGTGAATAACACCTGGCAGCGCAACCACGGACAAGAACGGTCGTTCTGGGACCCTGCTGTCTATCATACTGGAAACATGGAGGCTTTCTTCCTGTTCAAGAATCTGGCCTGGTACAACTATTCCAAGGAATGGGCCGACAAGAACCTTTGGCAGGGAGCCCGTGAGAAAGACAGCAGCAAGTGGCTGTATAAGCAGTACGGCGAATCCATGCAGCATGCCCTCTTCGGTGACTGGCAGATATGTTTCCAGACCTATCTCGACCTGAACACCGTCTATCCTGCCGACTACAAGACAGCCCGTGCCCGTGAGGTGATGGATTTTGAGGCTGATGCCGCCGACAGCGATTTCTGGTGGTGGGCCGACGCCTTGTATATGGTGATGCCTGTGATGACCAAGATGTATAAACTTACGGGCGATGCTAAATATCTGGAGAAGATGTACCAGAACTGGAAATATGCTAACGGCATCATGTATGATGAAGAGACCGGACTCTACTTCCGTGATGGAAAATATGTCTATCCGAAGCATAAGACCGCAGCCGGGAAGAAAGACTTCTGGGCCCGTGGTGACGGATGGGTACTGGCGGCCTTTGCCAAGGTGCTCAAAGACCTTCCCAAAAATGATGCCCATCGCAAGGAATATATCCAATACTATCAGCGGCAGGCCGCTGCCGTTGCCGACTTGCAACAGGAGGAAGGCTACTGGACACGCTCCATGGCCGACCCCGAGCAGGCTCCTGGACGCGAGACCTCTGGAACAGCACTCTTTGCCTATGGCCTGCAGTGGGGCATCAACAACGGTTACCTCGATGCCAAGAAATACCAGCCGGTGGTAGATAAGGCTTGGAACTACCTGGCAACGATAGCTCTGCAACCTGACGGCACTGTGGGCTACACACAGCCCATTGGTGAGAAGGCTATCCCCGGACAGGTCGTTGACCAGAAGTCGGTCACCAACTTTGGGACAGGAGCATTCTTGCTGGCAGCATGTGAATATTACCGTCATCTTGCCAAGTAGGCAAAAAGAAACGGTTTTATCGAGAAACCATTCATCCCACCACGAATAAGGAATGAAGATTTTTGCTGTGGGCATGAACTATGCCCAACACAATAAAGAGTTGCATGGCACGTTATTAAAAACAGATGAGCCTGTGATTTTTACCAAGGCCGACTCGGCCCTGCTGAAAGACCATAAGCCATTCTTCGTACCTGACGAATTGGGACGTATTGACTACGAGACGGAACTGGTGGTGCGTATCTGTCGCTTGGGCAAGACCATTCCCGAGCGTTTTGCCCACCGCTACTATGATGCTGTAACCGTAGGCATCGACTTTACTGCCCGCGAACTGCAGCGAAAGCTCAGTCAGGCTGGACAGCCGTGGGAGCTGTGTAAAGGGTTCGATGGCTCAGCAGCTATCGGCGAGTGGGTTGAGGTGGATAAGTTTCGTGACATTCAGGCGTTGCGCTTCCATCTTGACATCAACGGTCAGACGGTTCAGGAGGGCTGCTCCTGTGACATGCTCTACCGAGTGGACGAGCTGATAGCCTATATCAGTCGTTTCTTCACCCTGAAGACGGGTGACCTGATCTTCACGGGTACCCCGGCAGGGGTAGGTCCCATTCGTGTGGGCGACCATCTGGAGGGATGGCTGGAGGAACGGAAGGTCCTCGACTTCTACGCAAGGTAGTCACCGTCAGGTCATAGGTAATAGGTGTGATATGAAGAGAACGAGTATATTTTCTTTTTCAGTCTTTGTGTTGCTTCTGCTGGCATTGCCGGCAGAAGCACAACAGTTCTTCAATCTCACCACCGCGCAGGTGAGTGCCGATGAGAAACTGCCTCGCTTCCATCATGCCTTTCCGCTCACAGGACAGTATGAGGATTCCCTCTACACCGTTTCAATCCTATATCCCGAATTCATCGATATGTCACCGGCGGACATCGCTCGATACCGCCTGCTCTCATCCGAACCTCTACAGGCGCTTCCAAAGGTGGAACAGCATGTATCCGTCACGCGTCGTCAGGGCATGTTGGAGGTGGACTTCTGTCCGTATGTGTTTCGTGATGGACGCTATCAGATCTTGGTCAGCTTCATGCTGAAACGTGAGGCAATGCCGCTGAAGCGTTCTTTACGAAAGACCAATGCCGCCCGCACATCTTCTAAGGCTTCTCGCTATGCCAGCCATTCCGTGCTGGCCACGGGCACATGGGCTAAGATTCGGGTGCCGTCGTCGGGCATCTATGAGCTGACGGCCGATGTGGCTCGACGTGCGGGTTTCAGCGACTTCAGTAAGGTGAAGGTTTATGGATATGGTGGTGCCTTGCAGAATGAAGTCCTCAGCGAAGCCGACCTCATCGCCTACGATGACCTCAAGGAAGTGCCTGTCTGCAATGTTGGCGGTCGCCGCTTCTTCTATGCACAGGGCCCCGTCAGCTGGGCCAACAACAGTGTTGTCACGCGCACGCGCAATCCTTATAGTAATTATGGTTATTATTTCATCACGCAAAGTGATGAAGCCCCTGCAACCCTCGACTCTGCAGCCTTCATGGCAACCTGTTATCCCGCTGCTGACGACTATCATACCTTGCACGAGGTGGACGACTATGCATGGTTTCAGGGGGGGCGCAACCTCTATGAGAGTTCACCGGTGACACAGGGACAGTCTAAGAGCTGGACCTTGAGTGGTAACACTTCTGTAACGGCAGGCTATGTCACTGTAGTCGTCTCGGCAGGCATCGCCAGCAAGGTCAATGTTGCCATCAATGGTCGTCAGCTTGGCACAATCAGCGTCACCATTCGCGATATGGATCACGACAATGGAGCAGCATCTACCCGTTCCTTCAGGGTGGATTCCATCCTGACGTCTAACGAGGTGAAGATAACGACCACAGATGGTGGTCCTGTTCGCTTAGATTATATTGCCTTGACGATGGACAAACCACGCCCGGCTCCTGACCTTCGACAGGGAGGGGTTCCGGCAGCAGAGTATGTCTATAATATCACCAATCAGGACCACCATGGAGACCCTGCCTGTGACATGGTCATCATCATTCCCACAACGCAGAAACTGCTCAAGCAGGCCAATCGCCTGGCCGATTTTCATCGCCAGCATGATGGTCTGCGGGTCAACGTGGTGCCCAGTGACGAACTCATCAACGAGTTCAGCAGCGGGACACCAGATGCCAGTGCTTACCGACGATACATGAAGATGCTCTACGACCGGGCAGAGACCGACGGCGACCTGCCGCGCTACCTGTTGCTTTTTGGCGACTGTGCCTGGGACAACCGCATGAATACTTCACTCTGGCGTCAGAAGTCGCCCGATGACTACCTGCTCTGCTACGAGAGTGAGAACTCTTTCAGCGAGCTGCATAGCATTGTCTCCGATGATTTCTTCTGTCTGATGGATGAGGGTGAACAGCTTATCCGCGGCAGCTACCCGGAGAACTATTTGGTCTATTCTACCGGTACACCCGACATCGCTGTCGGACGCTTCCCTGTGACAACGGCTGAGGATGCCAAGGTGCTGGTCGATAAGACTATCGATTATGCCACCAACACCCATGGAGGTTCTTGGCAGAACACACTTGTCTTCATGGGTGACGACGGTAACAAAGACATCCACATGATGACCGCCAACCGCATTGCTGAAGATGTGTTAGCGCGATATCCTGGCTATGTGGTGAGAAAGATTATGTGGGATGCCTACAACCGTGTGACGACATCGACAGGAGCCAATTATCCTGATGTGACCAAGGCAATCAAACAATATCAGACAAACGGAGCGTTGATGATGAATTATGCCGGACACGGCCGTGCAGACCAGATTTCCCATGAGGCTGTTTTGAATTTGCGTGACTTCATGACGTTCAGCAATACCACCATGCCGCTGTGGATTACGGCATCGTGTGATATCATGCCTTTCGACGGTGCCACCGAGACCATTGGCGAGTCGGCCTTGCTCAACAACAAGGGTGGCACCATGGCATTCTGGGGTACTACGCGCACGGTGTATGCCAACCGTAACGAACCTATCGACATGGCCTTCACGCGCTATGTGCTCAGCTTCGGCGATGATGGGAAGCCTGTCACCATTGGCGAAGCACAACGGTTGGCCAAGGTGCAGATGATTACCTCCGGTGCTGATGATACCGACAATAAACTTCAGTATTCCCTCCTTGGCGATCCGGCACTGGCCTTGCAGATTTCTCGCAATCGCGTTGTCGTAGATGCTATCAATGGTGTGGCGCCTACTGAAGAGCGGCAACCGCAACTCAAGGCGGGCTCTGTGGCTCGGGTGGAGGGTCACATCGAAGGCGACAGCAACTTCAATGGTGTGGTGACGGCGCTTATTCGAGATGCCCGCGAAATCATTGTCTGCAAACAAAACGACAAGACGCCAGGGGAAATGGCCGATACAGCTTTTGCCTATTACGACCGCACCAAGAATCTCTATAGTGGTTCCGATAGCGTCCGGCAGGGAAAGTTCGATATTTCTTTTGCCGTTCCCATGGACATCAAGTATTCGGATGCCAGCGGACAGATGAGCCTTTTTGCCATCAGCAGGGACAAGCAGACATGTGTGAACGGCCAAAACGAGAACTTCCTCATCGGTGGCACCGAGACGGCAGGCAACGACTCCATCGGTCCCTCCGTGTACTGTTATCTGAATTCACCCTCTTTTGTCAATGGCGGCAATGTGAACCCCACTCCCTTCTTTGTGGCGGAAATTACCGACCACGACGGCATCAATGCCAGTGGAAATGGCATCGGCCATGACCTGCAGCTTGTCATCGACGGAAAGACGGAGCGCACCTATATCCTGAATGATAATTTCCAGTTCGACTTTGGCAGCTACACCAGTGGAACAACCTTCTACAGCATTCCAGAACTGGAGCCGGGACCTCACAGGCTGCTCTTCAGAGCATGGGATGTCTTAAATAATTCCACCACTACAGAACTGACCTTCCAGGTGTTGCGCGGATTGCAACCGGCTCTTTTCGGTGTTGACTGCACACAAAACCCAGCCACGACCTCTACGACCTTCATCATCAGCAACGACCGCACGGGAAGCACCATGGATGTGGAACTCGATATCTTTGATATGAGTGGCCGCATGCTCTGGAAACACCAGGAGAGTGGCATCTCTACGGACGGAGCCTATACCATTGACTGGGACTTGACCGTTGACGGAGGTGCACGCCTGCAGACGGGAGTCTATCTCTACAGAGTGCGTGTATCTTCTGACGGCAGTGACAGGGTTTCCAAGACACGGAAGATTGTGATTATATAATAAAATTCAAAACTTTCCGTTATTGTATTTGCGTAAAGTTGATAATTAGGATGAACAAGACAAACAAACATACGACGAACCGTATGCTGAGGCTGGCATTGTTGTGCTGGCCTTTAGCCCTCTTGCCTCTCGCTGTATCGGCACAGGACAAGGAAAACATGTTCAACCCGGTGAATACCGCTGTTACCTCGCAGACCATCGCACCCGATGCCCGTGCTGCCGGTATGGGTGATGTGGGTGCTGCCACCGACCCTGACGTGGTTTCACAATACTGGAATCCGGCCAAATATCCGTTTACCATCTCGCGTGCCGGGGTATCGCTGAACTATACACCATGGCTGCGCCAGCTGGTCAACGACATCGACCTGGCCTATCTCGCCGGCTACTATCGCATCGGTAACTACTCGGCGGTGAGTGCCTCGCTGCGCTATTTCTCATTGGGAGAGGTCATGACCAACTATACCGTGTCGGGTAGCGACTATTCCAACATCGACTATTCCAATGCCCAGACCATCAATCCGTATGAGATGTCGCTCGACGTGGCCTACTCGCTGATGCTCAGTGAGAAGTTCTCTCTGGCGGCTGCCGTACGCTGGATATACTCCGACCTGACCTACGACTACACGAGTGACACGTCGCCTGGCTCGGCCTTTGCTGCCGACGTGGCTGCCTACTACCAGAACTACATCAATATCGGTGCCCGTGAATGTCAGTTGGGACTGGGATTGAACATTTCCAATATTGGTTCCAAGATTTCTTTTGGCGGTGACGACCGCAGTGAGTTCATTCCCACCAACATGCGTCTGGGTGCCTCGTTGATGGTGCCTGTCGATGAATACAATCGTTTCACCATAGCTCTGGATGCCAACAAACTGCTCGTTCCCACCTATCCCAAGCGGAATGAGGGTGAAGAGAACGAAGACTATGAGGCACGCGTGCAGAAAGAATATTATGACGTGTCGAGCATCAGTGGCATCTTCAAGAGCTTCAACGATGCCCCCAATGGCTTTAAGGAGGAGATGGACGAAATCCAGTGGAGTATCGGCGCAGAATATATCTATCATGACAAGTTTTCCCTTCGTGGCGGTTATCACTATGAAGCCGAGACCAAGGGTAACAGAAAATACTTTACTGTGGGCGCAGGCTTTCGCATGAATGTTTTCTCGCTGGATGCAGGTTATGTCATCGCAACGACGAAGAGTAACCCGTTGGATCAGACCATGCGTTTCACCCTTGCTTTCGACATGGATGGTATCAAGGATTTGTTTAGAAGAAGGTAAAACTCAACATGATGCGTGTAGGATTTGGCTATGATGTCCACCAGTTGGTGGAAAACCGCGACCTATGGTTGGGCGGTATCAAGATTGAACATACACTGGGACTGCAGGGTCACAGCGATGCTGATGTGCTGATACATGCCATCTGCGACGCATTGCTGGGGGCGGCCAATATGCGTGACATTGGTTACCACTTCCCCGATACATCTTCCGAAACCCTGAATATGGACAGCAAAGTGATTCTCAGCAAGACCATGGAACTGATTCGCGCCAAAGGATATGAGGTGGGAAACATCGATGCCACGGTGTGTGCTGAGCGTCCGAAGCTCAATCCCCATATTCCTCACATGCAGACATGCCTGGCTGAGGTGATGGGGGTCGATGCCGACCAAATATCCATCAAGGCCACAACCACCGAACGACTTGGCTTTACGGGGCGTCAGGAGGGCATCTCCGCCTATGCCGTCTGCCTGTTGGTGTAGTTTTTCTAAGGTTTTATGAAAAAAATACGTCACTACTCTCAACGAGCAGTGACGTACAAGCCTATGTTTAACTAAAAATCTTTTCGAAACGAATGGGGGCCTCACGGTACCCATTGTTATCCGTTAAACAATCGTTTAATCTACCTTAAACCTAATAACTAAAAACCTAAATCTATTACTACTAACCTAAACAATCTATTAACCTTTTTGTGGTGCAAAGGTAAGCAGTTTTTGAATATCATGCAAAAGAATAAGTGTATTTTTGTCAATCATTCTTTGGTTTCTTGATTTATATCAAGTGAAAACGGACTGTTACAACACTTTTTTACTCTTTTTCTATGGTTTTTCCTCCAATTTACATTACCTTTGCGTAGAGAATCATAACAAATATGAGAATCCTCATAGTTAATACAAGTGAGAAAACCGGAGGGGCTGCTGTGGCCTCCCATCGGCTGATGACGGCCCTGCAGCACCATGGCGTAAAGGTCAAGATGCTGGTTGGAGAGAAACTTTCTGACAACCCGTCGGTGGCAGTCTTGCCCCATCGGTGGTTGCAGTCGCTCCACTTTCTTTGGGAGCGCTGGTGTGTGTTCTGCCACCTGCACTTCTCCCGTCAAGGTCTTTTCGAAATTGATTTGGCCAATGCCGGAACAGATATCACTTGTCTGCCGGAGTTTCGTGAGGCCGACGTGGTACATCTGCAATGGATTAATCAGGGCATGCTCTCTCTGAATGACATTCGTCGTATTCTTCAGAGTGGTAAGCCTGTGGTGTGGACCATGCACGACCTGTGGCCGTTGTCATCGCTCTGTCACTATGCCCGGGGGTGTGACGGCTTCAAAAATGGTTGTGGCCATTGCCGGCTGTTGCCTGGCGGCGGTTCTGCCCATGATGTCTCACGAAAGGTCATGCTTCGCAAACAGCGTCTCTTGGCCAATGGTAAGGTTACCTTTGTCACCTGTAGTGAGTGGCTGGCAGAACAGGCTCGCGAGAGTGTGCTGGCTCAAGGACAGCGTGTGATGAGCATTCCCAACTGTATCGATACAGCCATCTACTGTCCAGGCAATCGGGAGGAGGCTCGCCGCCGGCTTGGACTGCCCACCGGACTTGGCCGTCTCATCCTCTTCGTTTCGCAGAAGGTTACCGACCGGCGTAAGGGAATGAACTATTTTGTGGAGGCTATGCACCTCTTAGCTTCCGAAGAAGCGTGTGGGGATTATGGCGTTATGGTGCTTGGCGGTCATGCCGAAGAGGTGGTGGGAAGCATCCCGCAGGCGGTCTATCCCTTGGGTTATGTCAGCGATGAGCAGAAGATAGTGGATGTCTATCGGGCCGCCGATGTCTATGTGCTTCCGTCGCTGGAGGACAACCTGCCCAACACCATCATGGAAGCCATGGCCTGTGGAACTCCCTGCGTAGGGTTCTCCACGGGGGGCATCCCCGAGATGATTGATGCTGACGGCGACTATCCCAACGGCTATGTGGCCCAGGCTTCCGATGCCACCGATCTGGCCCGGGGCATCCGTCAGGTGCTCCGTGCCGACTGCTATGATGTATATGCTCAGAATGCCGTCCGCAAGGTGGCTGTCAGCTGGTCGCAGCAACGAGTTGCTGCGCGCTATAAGGCTGTCTATGAGGAATGTCTAAACGCTCAAATTGCTGAGTCATGATTACCTTTTGTGTCATTACCTGTACCTATAATGCCGCCTCTGTGCTGCAACCCACACTAGACAGTGTGGCGCGTCAGACCTACGGGGCTGTCGAACACCTGATCATCGACGGCGCCAGTACCGATGACACGCTGCCGATGGTTGAACGCTATCGGGAGCATTGCATCTCAGAGGGTTCACGCCATCGTGTCATCGTCAACTCCGAGCCAGACAAGGGACTGTATGATGCCATGAACAAGGCACTCCACCATGCCACGGGCGACTACCTGGTGTTTCTGAATGCTGGTGACAGTTTGCCTGCCATCGACACCTTGGAACGCATGGCGGAGTGCGTTGAAGAACCTATGGCAGGTGTGCTCTATGGCGAGACACGTATTGTCGATGAACAGCGTCGCTATGTGGGGCCGCGCCATCTGTTGGCTCCGAAGACGCTGACATGGCGCTCGTTCCGGCAGGGCATGCTGGTCTGTCACCAAGCTTTCTATCCGCGCACCGACCTGGCGCGAGGCATTGCTTATGATCGTCGCTATCGCTTCTCGGCCGATTTCGACTGGTGCATCCGTGTGATGAAGGAGTGTGAGCGCAGGCAGCTGCCAATCGTAAACACCGGTTTGGTTGTGGCCGACTTCCTGCAGGGGGGCATGACGACGCAGAATCATCGTGCTTCTCTCTTGGAACGCTTTCGCGTGATGTGTCGCCACTATGGTGTCTTCACCACTGTCTGCATGCACTTATGGTTTGTGATAAGGGGAGTTAAGACAACACTCGGCCTTAACTCCCCTTGTTATTAAAAGAGTTCTCAGAATTCTTAGTCTTCAATCAAACATTCGCCGGTCATGTCGGCAGGCTGCTCCAGTCCCATGATGTGGAGGATGGAGGGAGCAACGTCGGCCAGACGGCCGTCTTTCACTGTTGCCGAATTGTTGTCGGTGACGTAGATGAAGGGTACGGGGTTCAGTGAGTGGGCGGTGTTGGGAGTGCCGTCGGCGTTGATGGCATTGTCGGCATTGCCGTGGTCGGCAATGATGATTGCCTCGTAGCCGGTAGCCTTGGCAGCCTCAATGACTTCGCGCACACAGTTGTCAACGGCCCATACAGCCTTGGCAATGGCATTATAGACACCGGTGTGTCCCACCATGTCGCCGTTGGCGAAGTTCACCACGATGAAGTCGTATTTGTCTTCCTTGATGGCAGCAACGAGTTTGTCTTTTACCTCAAAGGCCGACATCTCCGGCTTTAGGTCGTAGGTGGCAACCTTCGGAGAAGGAACCAGCACACGGTCTTCTCCTTCGTAAGGAGCCTCGCGTCCGCCGTTGAAGAAGAAGGTGACGTGAGCATATTTCTCGGTCTCAGCGGTGTGAAGCTGTTTCTTGCCTTGCTTGGAGAGATATTCGCCGAGTGTGTTCTCTACGTTCTCCTTGGGGAAGAGGATATGCACGCCCTGGAACTTAGCATCATAGGGCGTCATGCAGTAGTATTGCAGGCCGGGAATGGTCTTCATACCCTGTTCGGTGAGGTCTTCCTGTGTGAGAGCGATGGTGAGTTCCTTGGCGCGGTCGTTGCGGAAGTTGATGAAGATGACGACGTCGCCTTCTTCGATGCAGCCGTTCACACTGGCATTGTGGATAGGCTTGATGAACTCGTCGGTGACACCCTCGTCATACGACTCCTGCATAGCCTTCACCATGTCGGTAGCCTGCTTGCCCACACCTTTCACGATGAGGTCATAGCCTTCCTTGACACGCTCCCAGCGCTTGTCGCGGTCCATGGCATAGAAACGGCCCACGATGGAGGCGATGGCAGCATCGTTGTCTGCGCAAACCTTGCTGACCTGCTCAATGAAGCCCTTGCCAGACTTCGGGTCGGTGTCGCGACCGTCCATGAAACAGTGTACGAAGGTCTGATTCTTCAGGCCGTAGGCCTTTCCTACTTCTATTAGTTTAAAGAGGTGGTCGAGGCTGGAGTGCACGCCACCGTCCGAACAGAGTCCCATCAGGTGCAGCTTCTTGCCTTTTTCTTTAGCGTAGCTGTAAGCAGCCTTCACCTGGGCATTTTCCATGATGGAGCCATCCTTGCAGGCACGGTTGATTTTCACCAGGTCCTGATAGACAATGCGTCCGGCGCCGATGTTCAGGTGACCCACCTCGGAGTTACCCATCTGTCCGTCGGGCAGACCCACGTCCTCACCGCTGGCCTGGAGCTGTGAGTGAGCACTGGTTGCATACAAAAGGTCGAGGTAGGGGGTCGGCGTGTTGTAGATGACGTCGCCCTTACCGTGTTTTCCGATTCCCCATCCGTCGAGAATCATCAGTAATGCTTTCTTTGCCATAGCTGTTATTGTTTTGGTGTTTTAATGATTTCTAACTGCCAGCGCACTTTTGTGGCGTGCGCATTCGGACTGCAAAGATACAAATTATTCATGATTTACTTGCACCTTTTGAGTTTTTTCTTTATCTTTGTGCTCATACGGAATATCTATGTTTTTGTTCAAGAAAGACCAATCATTATGTATGATAAGCAACACGGACTGTATGTCGCCCACTGCTCGAAGGGCGAGCTGAAGCTGAATGGCAGGATGGCCAATCGTCATGGACTCATTGCCGGTGCCACGGGCACTGGAAAGACGGTGACCCTTCAGGTCATGGCCGAAACCTTCTGCCAGGCGGGTGTACCCTGTTTCATGGCCGACATGAAGGGAGATCTGAGCGGCATCTCACAGGCAGGTAAAATGAACGGTTTCATCGAGAAAAGAATCCCTGAATTCTTTCCTGCCGACTCTTCGGCGTCAGGCACTGGGCAATCTTCTTTCAATATGTCATTCCAGTCCTGCCCTGTTCGCTTCTTCGACGTCTATGGGGAGCAGGGGCACCCCATGCGAACCACTGTCTCACAGATGGGACCGCAGCTGCTCTCGCGTCTGCTCGACTTGAACGAGACACAGAGTGGGGTGTTGAACGTCGTCTTTCGGGTGGCTGATGAGCGTGGACTCCTCATCCTCGACCTGAAGGACTTGCGCTCCATGCTCGATGAAGTCTCACGTCATGCCAAGGACTACTCCACGAAATATGGCAATGTCTCATCGGCATCAGTCGGTGCCATCCAACGGGCTCTCCTGCAGATGGAGAACCAAGGTGCCGACAAGTTCTTTGGTGAGCCGGCTTTCGATATCCATGACTTGCTCACAACGGTTCCAGCCGACTCTCCTGAAGGGAAAAAAGGTGTCATGAACGTGTTGGCTGCCGACAAGCTGATGCTTCAGCCTAAGCTCTATTCCACCTTCCTGTTGTGGCTGCTCAGCGAACTCTACTCTACCTTACCCGAGGTCGGCGACCAAGACTTGCCCAAGTTGGTGTTTTTCTTTGATGAGGCTCACATGCTCTTCGACGGCACTTCCAAGGCTTTGCTCGACAAGATAGAACAGGTTGTCCGTCTGATTCGTTCCAAGGGCGTGGGCATCTATTTCATCACCCAGAGTCCTACTGACATTCCTGAAAACATTCTCGGTCAGCTGGGCAATCGGGTTCAGCATGCCCTTCGTGCCTATACGCCGAAGGACCAGAAGGCTGTCAGGGCTGCGGCTGATACCTTTCGTGCCAACCCCGACTTCAAGACCGATGAGGCCATCATGAACCTGGAGACGGGAGAGGCCCTGGTGAGCTTTCTCGATGAAAAGGGTGCTCCGGCCATGGTGGAGCGGGCGAAGATTCTCTTCCCGCTCTCACAGATTGGTGCTATCACAGAGGGACAACGCCTCGACCTCATCAAGCAGAGCGACCTCTATGGGAAATATGACAAGGCCGTGGATCGGGTCAGTGCCTACGAACAGCTTCAGCAGTTGGAGCAACAGTCTGCCGAGGCTTCCGACCCTCGTTCCACACAGCCCTCAAAGGCAGACTCCAACCAGAATACTCCTACAACATCGAATGTTGCGAAGTCCCGCAAACCCGGTCTCTTGTCTAAGGTCTTAAAGGCTGTCCTCACCGCCCTCACGTCAACCTTGGCCGCCATTCTTGGCACCTGGGTGAGCGACCAGGTGTCGGGCAGGAAGACCAAAAGTCGTAAGTCGGCTAAGGAGCGGGCTGTGAAGAATGCCACCAGTGCTGCCACGCGCACCATTACCCGTGAGCTGACACGCGACATCCTGGGCAACCTCAAGCTCTAAACGCTGCTTTTGTAACTTTCGACACTTCGTCATCTTTCATCAATCCAGAAACTCCCGACAACGCATGAATGTTCAGATAGAAGAAACTTGGAAACAACGGCTGCAGGGCGAGTTCGTCCAACCCTACTTTGAGCGACTGACAGAAACGGTCCGTCAGGAGTATGCTGACGGAACCTGTTATCCGCCGGGTTCGCTCATCTTCAATGCCTTCAACCTGTGTCCTTTTGACAAGGTGAAGGTGGTCATCATCGGACAAGACCCTTACCATGAGCCTGGTCAGGCTCATGGCTTGAGTTTCTCTGTGCAGGATGGCGTGCCTTTTCCTCCGTCGTTACAGAATATTTTTAAGGAGATTAGTGCCGACCTCGGCACGACACTACCCACCAGTGGTAACCTCACCCGCTGGGCAAAACAGGGTGTTCTGCTTCTCAACGCAACGCTGACAGTCAGAGCTCATCAGGCCAACAGCCATGCTCTGCTGGGTTGGCAGACTTTTACCGATGCAGCCATTCGTGCGCTCTCTCGCGAGCGTGTACATATAGTATATATGCTCTGGGGTGGTTTTGCACGGGGCAAAAGCTATATGATAGATAAGTCACAAAACCTCGTTTTAGAATCTGTCCACCCCTCACCACTTTCGGCCAATCGTGGCGGCTGGTTTGGCCAGCACCAGTTCTCCCGCTGCAACGCTTACTTGAAGGAGAACGGGCTACAGCCTATTTCATGGTAGTTACTTATTCTTGTGTAAACTCAACTTTCCCTTGGCTATTAACATAAAATGCGGAAGCTAAATTGAATTTTTTGTCAAGAAAACTTCGAATTTTGGGCAGTATTTTGGGCGTTTTGAAAAATTAAAAATCAACGGTCCTCATTTTGCAAGTATTTCGCATCCTCAAAGTCAACCTTTTTACAGTGAAAATACAAAGATTATAGTGAAGAATGAAAGTTCTATCACCTTCTTCGCCATACTCTGCTACTTTTCGACGGAAAGTCGTTCACTTCGGAAGCTAAAGTCGTTCACTTTAGGAGTCAAAGTCGTTCGTTTTAGGAGCTAAACTCATTCCTTTCGGGAGCCAAAGTCGTTCATCTTAGGAGCTGAAGTCTGAGTATCGAGCTGGTCTGCCAATACACGTTTGAGGTGAAAGAAAAACCGTCTGGAAGTGTAAAAACGGGTCAGTTTTGGACAATCATAAATATTGTTGGTGCTTCAAGTCTGGTTGGTGGTGGCATCAGGAAGCTCCGAAAACAACTGTCTTTTGGCAACACTTTTTTCCAGATCGCAAAAAGACGATGTAAAGTTTTTTGGGGTTAACCGCTGACTATGTAACCACTTTAAAAACTATATACAATCTGTTTACTTTACAAAACAGGCTATCCTGTCTTGCAAGATAGCCTGTTTGATAGACATCAGAATTTTTTTATTACTTTCCCCCTATTATGTATTGATTAGTAAGTATTTCTGCGCACAAAGATATATGGATTTATCTGTCTGAAAAAGGTTTTTGGCTGAAAGAATGCTTCAATTTGTCAATAAACAGGAATCATTCCGTAAAAAATAGCGATCATAGTATTGCTCATACTGGAATAAAACCGTATCTTTGTGACAGTTTTTGTGTAATCTTTGTTGAATGTAAGACGAAATGGATACTAATAATGGGTCTGCCCTTCAGTCAGCTCTTCCTCCCATCCTTCAGGTGGGCGACGTGTTGTTGTCGTCAGACATCCTGACGGAGTTTTTCTGTTGTGATTATGAAAAATGTAAGGGTATCTGTTGTGTGGAAGGTGATGCGGGAGCTCCCGTTACACTCGATGAAATCGGCGAAATTGAAGATTCTCTGGAAACTGTCTGGCAAGACCTGTCGGCACAGGCACAGGCTGTCATCGACCGGCAGGGAGTGGCCTACACCGACCGCGATGGCGACTTGGTGACAAGCATCGTCGGAGGAAGGGATTGTGTGTTCACCTGCTATGCTGACATGGAAATGAACGGCCGTCAGGTCAGCGGCTGTTGCCTCTGTGCCTTGGAGAAAGCCTACCGGACAGGGAAGACCTCGTTCTGCAAGCCTATCTCCTGTGCACTTTATCCCATCAGGGAAAAGCACTTTTCCAACGGTCTCATCGGCCTGAACTACAACCGATGGGCCGTCTGTAAGGATGCTGTGGTCAAGGGTAGGGAAGAAGGCATCCGTGTCTTCCAGTTTCTCAAAGAACCACTTATTCGTCGCTTTGGCGAATCGTGGTATCATGACTTGGAGCTTCTTACATGTAGCCTAACCAACGCAGAATGTCGTTGAGGTTGGCTACAACCATCAGTAGCAACACCAGTCCGAAGCCGAAGTATTCGGCGCGGATGAGGAATGTCTCGCTGGGCTTCTTGCCGGTCACCATCTCATAGATGAGGAACAACACATGTCCGCCGTCGAGGGCGGGGATGGGCAGGATGTTCATGAAGGCGAGTATGATGCTCAAGAAAGCCGTCATCAGCCAGAAGGCATGCCAGTTCCAGGTGGACGGGAACATGCTGCCGATGGCACCGAAGCCGCCGAGCGACTTAGCTCCGTCGGAGCTGAACAGGTATTTCAGGTCGCCTACATAGCCTTCTAACATGTTCCATCCGTATTTTACGCCTGCGGGCAGACTCTCCAAAAAGCTGTATTCCACCTTGGTGGGCTCATAGAGACTGAGGAATGTAGGAACATAGATGCCCATGGTGAGGTCGGAGCTGAAGACCACGGTAGCGGTGTCGGCCTTGGCCAGGAGCAGACTGTCGGCGAGTCCGTCTGCATGATGGGCAAAGACAACGGTAGCCGTCCTGATGCGCAGGCTGTCGGCACTGCTCTCTGCTGTTGTCATCATGTCGGCCAGTCGGCCCAATTCCTGCTGACATTCGTTCCATGAATCCACCGCAGTGCCATTGATGGCCAGTATGCGGTCGCCCTGCTGCAAGCCGGCCTTGGCAGCGGGACTGCCGGGCATCACGCTATCTACGCGGGCTGGGGTGAAGGGCATGGCAAACTTGGGCGTGCTCTTGATCATGCCGAGCAGGTTCAGGTCGCCCGGCAACTCAATGCTCATAGCCTTGCCGTTGCGGATGATGTCGGCACGCTTGGCTTCTGCCAGGTCGCGGAACATGTCGGCACCCCATTCCTTGAAAGCTCCTTTCTCGGTTCCTATCAGGATGTCGTGGTCCTGGAATCCCAGTTCCTTGGCTTCTTGGTTGAACTTCATGCCGAGGGTCATATCCTTGGTGCTGACATACTGGTCGCCCCAAGTGAAGAGTACCATGGCATAGATGAACAAGGCCAGCAGGAAGTTGACCAGCACACCGCCAATCATGATGAACAGACGTTGCCAGGCCGGTTTGGTTCGGAACTCCCACGGCTGCGCCGGTTGCTTCATCTGCTCGGTGTCGAAGCTCTCGTCAATCATGCCGCTTATCTTGCAATAGCCGCCAAGGGGCAGCCATCCTATGCCATACTGAGTATCGCTGTTCTTGGGCTTGAACTTAAAGAGGCTTCCAGTCCATTTTCCCACGGAAACATCGAAGAAAAGATAGAATTTCTCTACGCGTACTCCAAAAAGTTTGGAGAAGAAAAAATGGCCACCCTCGTGCAGCAACACGAGCAAGGAGATGGCCAGTATGAATTGTAAAAGTCTAATCAGAAATATTTCCATTATCCTAAAAACTTAGCTTCTTGAATTCCCCGTTGTCTTATGAATATCTCAGGATTTGTCCGGGGCGAACGGTGGAGCGCTTGCTGATGCCGTTCAGACGGCACAGCTTGTCAACGGTGGTGTGGCGCTTGCGGGCAATAGACGACAAGGTCTCGCCCTTGTGTACTTTATGGAACTGCTTGTTGGCAGCGGAGGAACGGCTGCTCCGTTGTGAGGCGGTCTGGTTGGCGGGGTTAAACTCCGGTATGGCGTTTCCATAGACCATCTCCGGTGTGTAGCCGCCGTTGCCCATCTTGCCGCGAAGGCGTGTCGCCTCGGCAGACTCTTGGGAGTAGGTGTCGCGGTTCACTACATAGTAGTCGCCGGTGACATCCTGGTTGCGGAAGTCGAAGAGCAGGGCAGGGTTCACGGGGACACCGTTGAGCAGGGTCTCGAAGTGGAGGTGTGAGCCTTGGCTGCGGCCGGTGTTTCCACCTAAGCCGATGACGTCACCAGCACGAACCTGCTGGTTTTCCTGCACCAGTTGTTTCGACAGGTGACCATAAACAGTCTCCAGGCCGTTGTTGTGGCGGATGACGATATATTTGCCGTAGCCGCGGCCGTCCCATTTCACGATGCGCACCTTGCCGCTGAATGCGGCGCGTATGGTGTCGCCGGTATAGACCTTGATGTCCAGTCCCTCATGGGTACGTCCCCAGCGGGGACCGTAGTTGCTGGTCACCACCCGGCTGGGCGTCGGCATGCAGAAGTGTCTCAGGTCGATGCGGTAGCTTTCCGGCAGTGAGTTCTGACGCAGGTGCACATGACCGTTGTTCCAGTCGGCATATAGCTCTGCTGCAGGCGACTCGTAGTTTTCTCTTTCAATGATATGGCGCAGTGCAAGGGTGTCCACCTTCTTCATCTTGCGATCTACCGGAGCCTGACGGGCCAAGAGATCCTGGGCAGCGGCAGGCTGCGAGATGAGTGTGAAGAGTGCTGAAAATGCAAGCGTCTTAATAGTTGTTTTAATTTTCATTACTTGTAGGTTTAGGCATGGCCTCGTAGCCATTTGTTCCTGAATGTTCATGTCCGGGGAATCATCAAAACATGATTCTCCCGTGCAAAATCGTTGCAAAGTTAACATAATTCTTTGTATTGTAGGTGATTAATGGTGTCTGCTTAACACTTTTTTAGACAATATAACAAGGGTAAAGACATGCTGTGGGTTTGTTTTTAATACTTCGGTTATGATGATTTGAGTCAAGAATTTGAGGAAGATGATGAAAGAAATGGGTAATAAATTTGCTTAATATATATTTAATGTGTAACTTTGTAGCCAGTAATAAAAAAATACTTTTAAAACAACAAATTATGGTTAAACATCTACAATTCAAATCGTGGCTCCTCATGATGCTATTGCTCATAGGGAGCGGGTCTGCGTGGGCAGA